>DAOVPZ010000120.1 GCA_030628975.1 Candidatus Cloacimonadota bacterium | reverse complement strand
CGGATAATCCAAAATATGAACTCTATCCGCTCGCACCAGCAATTTAGAATGAGATTTTCCTTCTTTATCTTCCCACTGATTTAGCTTGAGATTTCCTTCAATAACAACTGGAGTTCCCTTTTCCCCGTATTCACCAAGTTTCTCTGCTTGTTTACCCCAAACTTCTACATCCACAAAGTTTGTCTCTTGCTGCCAATTTCCATCTTTATCCTGATATGGTCTGTTGTTAGCAACTGTTATTGTTGTTACAGGTGTATTCTTTTCTCCAATTCGGCGGACCTCTGGGTCTCTAACAATGTTTCCGGCTAAAGTTACATTGTTAATATACGGAGTTTTTATAGCCATCTTATCTCCTTCTGATTTATTTATTTTTCATTACCTATAAGAAAAATCTTAATAGGATTTTAATAACTTTATAGATTCCTTGGTTCAATGACATATTTCTTAATTTGTTGTTTTTCAGTATCAATTGAATTTAAAGTCTTTTTAACTAATTTCGCGATTTATCCGCTTCTGGAGTATTTATCGCTATCCTATATATCATTGAAAATCTTTTAATAAGTTAACACTATTAATCTCAATCTCTGACACATTGGATAAAACCTTGATATTTTCACTAAATAGGGTTTCACCAAATAGTGAAATTACAATACTCTCTTTATTAACCATCATCACTTTCACTGAAAAATATTAGACTTACAGACTATAGCTTTATTGTAAGCTGAAACTATTTTATGTCCTATAAAATACGCTTTAGGTGCACTTCGTGCTTCTCACTTACATCATGAAATTAATGTAAATGACTATATTATAAGAAACTATAAAATAATTTACAAAATTTTTTTAAAGTTAATTTAAGAAACTTAATTGAAAAATTTCTATATTGTTTATATTCTTTGTCAAATTTTTCAACAATCTATTATTGTTTGATATTTTATCTACAAAATGCTTATCAAATCTTAATTCCGGTTTTTTTGATAAAAAGTTTAAAGCTTTCTGAATTTTCAATTTGGAGCTTATAAATCAAATGAAATAAATTGGATTAAAATTTTCCCCAATTTATTGTATCCCACACTCGTTCATGGATATAATAAAATATCATTTTTGAAATTGCTTCAACAATACCAACAGCAAATGAGATAATTAATTCTTTCGTAAAAATATATACTATTATCATTGTTATTAATGAAGCTATAATTCTAAAGCTAATAGTCTTTAGAATAGTTCTTTTATGTTTATCATTCATAATTTATCTATTAAATTGCAATATCTTTATTCAATAATATTAAAACATTAAATAGTTTCTGATTTAAAATAATATTTTTTTGAATATCCTCAGGATTCTTTGAACTTAAGTATTGAACGGCCAACATTTCTCTAAATCTTAAGAGTTCCTTTAGTAGATTCTTTCTTGTGGTTAGATTTATAGTTAAATCCAAAAGTTCAAATGCCCTCTCATAACAGTTGTTTACCTCTTCCAAGTCATTTCTTAAAAACCAATTTTTAGCTCTGTTAAGTTCGTTGGCAATCATCAAAATCTGTTGGCTATCACTAAATTTATTCCATTTTTTAATATCTAAATTTTTATGAAATTTAAGTTTATACATATCAGCCTTTAAGTATGAGGGTTAACTAATAATTAATCTATTTACTATCTTCATTATTTCATCTCTAATTTGAAGATTTTCAACTTCCATACTTCTATTATCTAATGAAGGACGGATATTTATTAAAGCGGTATACTCAATTTGTTTATCTTTATTTTCTTCTAAATAAAGATTAATACCCCAGAGATTTTCTTGATTTGAACCATTCTCTAACAAAATCTCCTCTAAATCTGCATGCAGTTCAGCATCGAGAGCAATTATCTGCTTATCAATATCCACAACAGCTTTTATCATTTTCCTGAAAAAACTGTTATAATTCTCTAAAATTTCATTCCTTGAAATAGGAGTATATATAATTTTCATTTAGAATCTGTTCATTATTTTAGATGGGAGTAGCTTTCAACATATGTCTATATTTCCATATAACCTTATATCCTGATACCATTTATCACATTTTCAATAACATAGTCTTTTTGCTCATAAGAGAGTTCTGGATAAATTGGAATTGAAACGACTTCCTTTGTTGCTTTTTCTGCTTCTGGATAGTCACCTGCTTTGTAACCTAAGTACGCAAAACATTCTTGAAGATGAAGTGGAACAGGATAGTAAATCGCATTTCCAATATTTGATTCTTGTAAATGCTGTTGAAGTTTATCACGATTTTTAGTTCTAATCGTATATTGATTATAAATCATTCTGTTATAATTCTCAATATATGGAATGCCAACGACATCCTTTAGCCTATCATCATAATATTTAGCATTATCCTGACGACCTTTATGCCATTTTTCCAGGAGAGGAAATTTAACAAGTAATACTGCTGCTTGAATTGTATCTAACCTGAAATTCCCACCAATAATTTTATGATAATATTTTGGTTTGCTTCCATGAGCTCGAAGAATTCTGATTTTTTCTGCTAACTCCTCATTATTTGTGGTAACCATTCCTCCATCTCCACAACAACCAAGATTTTTACTTGGAAAGAATGAGAAGCAGCCAACATCACCAAGAGAGCCAGCTCTTTTGCTCTCACCCTGTGGAATATTATTTCTATTATAATTGCTTTTATTCTGGGTAATGTTTATTCCACCGGGTAAATATTCAGAACCGATCGCTTGAGCTGCATCTTCAATAACATATAAATTATATTTCTTTGCAATCTCATTAATTTTATCCATCTCTGCTGTCTGGCCAAAGATGTGAACAGGTATAATTGCTTTAGTCCTCTCTGTAATTTTTTCCTCAAGTAAATCTGGATTAATATTATAAGTTTTTGGGTCTATATCCACAAAAATTGGTTTTGCTCCAACACGATAAATACATCCTGCTGTTGCAAAAAATGTAAATGGGGTTGTAATAACTTCATCTCCTTCACTAATATCCATTGCCATCAATGATATTATAATTGCATCAGTTCCTGATGAAACACCTATCGCATATTTACATTGGCAGTATTCAGCAATCTTCTCTTCCAATTCTTTGATTTGTGGTCCATTAATAAACCTTTTTGAATCAAAAACTTCTTTAATAGATTGTAATACAACTTCTTTTATTGGCTCATATTGAGCATTAAGGTCTAACATTGGTACTTTCATATTCACCTCTTATGTTTAGTTTATCTATCCATTCTTCAATATACTTTCTATCAATTTCTTTCTGAAAAGTAAATAGAGCTTTAACATCTTTTAAGTTGTGCATTATAGAAAAAAATAGGATTCTGTTAAATAATACGGAATATCTAATGAATTCAACAAATTGATAATATCAATCAAAAGCCTTTTTTGCGACATACATTCATTCTTTCAACTGCTAATCTTTGAATAGTGTCTTCATCCGCACCAGGATTTTGATTACGGATTCCTTCTTTCATAATTTCATAGGTGATGTCACCCAATTTAATTGCTTCATCAATACGTTGTTCAGGAGTCATTTTCTTATATATTTCAATCCGATGTTGTGGTAATTTATTGAATTTCATATTATTTATACTTACTTGCACTCCCTTTGCAAATAAGATGAGTAATAATCTATATTCTCTTTAATCGGAATTTCCATAAACCTCTATTAATCTTTGCCATCTTCTTTTCGCTCGTTTAGATAATTTTAAAAAGGGAAGATTGTCCTGGATTTCTTGTATTCTAAAAAATTTAGCAGTATCTTTTACTCTCCCATATTCTAAAAATCTTGCCATAATCCAAAAAAAAGTATTTTCTTCATTTCTTTGACGAGCTTCTGCGATTGCTTTATTAATCTTTTCAGGATCTGTTAAATTAGGATAATCCCAGAAAACTGCCTTAAGATAATTTGGCTTCACTTTTAAATTTTATATTTTATATTTGATATTTTATATTTTTTCCGGTTGTCCATCATTTTCCAAAGATTTCTGCGCAGCAACCAGAACTTTCAGGACATCCAGACCGTTCTGCCCGTCTGTTAATGGCTTTTTATGATTTACTATACAATCAATGAAATGGCTATCTTCTCTTTTAAGAGGTTCACTAAGATTGATTTTCGGAATAGTAATATCACCATCGTGAAGAATAAGAGATTCAGCAAAAGAATCATAGGATACATGCGAAGCATCAACACCTTT
>DAOVPZ010000147.1 GCA_030628975.1 Candidatus Cloacimonadota bacterium | reverse complement strand
GAACTTGAATTATGGAAAAAATGGTATATTCCGGTGATTGCTATTTTCTTAATCTCATTAGAACTTTTTATCAGGAAAAGAAAGGGATTATTATGATACAATGTGATTATAAAAATGCAGTAAAAAGAATGAACAGACCTTCTCGTCTTTCTTTGGTTGTTTCAAAATCAGGAGATAGGGGAGCAAATATTATTACTCTTGGTTGGTTTATGAGAACTTCTATCCAACCGCCTATGTTTGCAATTTCAGTTGGACTTACAAGATATTCACATGAACTTCTATCTGAAAATAGAAAATTTGTTCTCGCAATTCCTTCAACAAAGATGGCTGAACAGGTTCTGCAATGTGGAACACAATCTGGAAAGAATATTGATAAAATTGAGGAATTCAATATAAAAATAAAAAGAGGAAAATTATCTGATATACCGATTTTGATAGATGCTGTTGCAAATTTTGAATGTAAAACTATAACTCAAATCCGAAGCGGAGACCATACAATTTTTCTTGGAGAAGTTAAATACTCCTGGCAGAATGAAAACTCTAATCTGAAACAATTATTATCAATTCCAGATGATGAAAATCATGTAGCTTTAGCCAAATCTGGGAATTATATTGTTGGGAAAATAAATCAAGATGATTGAATTTACTTTAGTATTTCCATTCTCAGAAATTTCTAATTTATGAAAACTATTTAGTATTATTTTCTTATTTGACTTTAAAATATGTATGAAAAAGAATCATTAATTCCTTCTGAACATATAGATAATCTTATCTTGCAGATTAGAAATCAAAATGTTATTATTGATGCTGATTTAGCAAAGATATATGGGGTAACTACAAAAAAGTTGAATCAAGCAGTAAAAAGAAATAGTAAAAGGTTTCCTGCTGATTTTATGTTTCAATTGAACCAAAAGGAGAAATCAGAGCTGGTCACAATTTGTGACCACCTCTCTAATCTTAAATATTCACCGTATTTGCCATATGTCTTTACTGAGCATGGAGCAGTTATGATGGCCTCAGTATTAAATTCTGAACGCGCAATTATTGTAAGTGTCTATGTGGTGAGAGCATTTATACGATTGAGGAAAATGATTTCTTCAAATAAAGAAATGGTTTTTAAATTAAATAAAATTGAACAAAAAGTAGAAACCCATGATAAAGCAATAGCACATTTAATAAACACTATTCGTAAGTTAATGACTCCACAAAAAATTCCAAGAAAAAAAATCGGTTTTCAGATTGAATCAAAAAAAGTTGATAAAAAAAGAAATGATTCATCATTATAAATATTCTCAAAGGTAATGAAAATAATTTAAAAAGGAGTTAAAGAAATGGTTTTTCAAATATCAAAATATGAAACCCAAAATAGGCAAAAATGTTTTCATCGCAGAATATGCAATGAATTATTTAAAAGATATGAACAATTAAGCTTATGGATATTAATGATTAGTAGGAATATTCTTAAAGATGGATATAAATTATAAAATAATTACTTTGTGCCTTTGAGTCTTAGTGGTAATGAATTTTTTACAGGAGGAAAGATTGAAGAATTATACGGTAGCTATTATAGGTGGAGGTCCAGGAGGTTATGTAACTGCAATACGATTAAAACAATATGGAATTGATGTAGTAGTATTTGAAAAAGAAAGACTTGGTGGAGTGTGCTTAAATTGGGGTTGTATTCCTACAAAGACTCTTGTTAAAATTGCTGATTTATATAGTGAATGTAAGCATGCAAGTGAATTTGGAATTACTCTGCAAAATCCAGAAATTAATTATGAGAAGATTTTCAATCGAAAAAACGAAGTAGTTAATAGACTCGTTTCTGGTGTTGAATTCATATTCAAAAAAAGAGAGATACCTATTATCTATGAAAAAGTTACCGGAATACAAAAAAACAATAAAGATTATATAATAATATCGGAAAATTCAAATATTAATGCAAAATATATCATTATTGCTACAGGTTCTGTTCCTAAGGAACTTCCTACTATGAAATTTAATAGTGAATATATTCTTTCCTCGAAAGATATACTTAAATTGGAAACAATCCCTGAAAAATTGGCAGTTGTTGGTGGAGGAGTAATTGGTTGTGAATTTGCATCAATTTTTTCACAATTGGGTGTACAGGTTGAAATAATTGAATTTTTACCAAGTTTAGTAAATACAGAAGACACTGAAATATCCAAAAGACTTGGGATGGCTTTAAAAAAATCTGGCATAAAAATTCATTTGAATACCGCTGTAGAAGGGTATGAGAAAAGTAATGATGAAATACATCTAATGCTTTCCAGCGGTAAAACTGTCGTAACAAATAAGGTTCTAATAAGTGTCGGAAGAACTCCTAAATGCAATATTGAATTTATAAACTGTACTCTTGAAAAAGATGATAGTGCTATTAAAATAGATAATAATTTCGAAACAAACCTTCCAAATATTTTTGCGATAGGGGATGTAACTGGCAAAATGCTTTTAGCACACACAGCAAGCAAGCAGGGCTTAATCACTGCTGAAATAATACGAAATGAATTAGAGGGGAATAATATAAAAACAGAAAAATTAATATATGAAAATATACCTCGTTGTACTTTCACAAATCCGGAAATAGGTTCCGTTGGCTTAACAGAGATACAAGCAAGGGATAAATTTGAAGAAATCCTTATAGGGAAATTTCCCTTTACTGCAAATGGCAAAGCACTATGTTTGGGAAATACATTTGGTTTTGCTAAAACTATTGCAGATAAAGAAAGTCAAAGATTAGTTGGAATGCATATAATTGGTCCACATGCTACTGAGTTAATTGCAGAAGGTGCAATTTTAATTAATAATGGTGTGACTATTAATGAAGCTGTTAAAGTCGTCTATGCGCATCCAACACTTTCAGAGGTTGTTGCAGAATCTATTGAAGATCTTGAAAATCTTGCTATACATAAGATATAATTGAATTCTTGAAAGTAATGACAATAACTCAGTTTTAAATTAGTATCTTATCAATAAAATTCGTGCCTGCCCTGTTAAATTTATTTTCTATTTAACTGAGGTAATTTTTGGTTCACCCTTCGTAGTCCCGATTATATCGGGACGGAGAACGGGCAAGAAATTTTTATTCTGCCTTGAGAGTCTTTTATAAAGGCTATTTAAATGACTAATTACTCCCGACCTATCGGGACTAATTTCTAATAAAAT
>DAOVPZ010000061.1 GCA_030628975.1 Candidatus Cloacimonadota bacterium | reverse complement strand
GGGTTATCTTTATATAGAAATGAAAACATACATAAAGTTAAAAAAGCCGCTATCCAGATTCCAATAGTTTCAGTCATTTTCTTCTCCTTATTTCACATACTTTTGCTTAGTTTTTCTTTTATCAAGGAAATATCCAATATTTCCAACTATGATAAAGAGAATAATAAGAACATGAACTACCGCTTGAGCGTCCATTCCTATTCGAGCTTTCTTATATTTATATGGTACTTCGGAAAGTTTAAATTGGTTCGATCTCCATTTAGTATCTCTTGCATTTTTCTTACTAAATTCAATATCTTGCACAGCAAAAGTCTCTACCAATTCTTCATATTCTGCCGCACCTTTTAATCCACCCAGACTTCCAACTAATTGTCCTGTTTGAAGATAAGGATACAAATCCGCAGCAGAAACAGCAGTAACTCCCACACCAACATCTGCTCCAAATTTCCCTCTTGCATAAGTTATGTAGGTAAGACCTGCGGTACTGCCTGTTATTTCTACTATAACCTGTATATTATCATAATTCTTAATATTTTTCATTATTGGTAGATTCTCAAGCATAGCACCTTCACTATTTGTTTCAACAGCTTTCGCGATATCATCTCCCATTCCAAGTATGATTGGTAGGCGCATTCCCCAAGTTCTATAGCCAAAGTTACAATAATCAACATTTGGTTTTATCTCCGGGAAATCCTCCTTTACTTCAGCTAAAGCCATTTCCATAATTGCAGCTCCTTGAGGAAAGTATGAAATTGTAAAAACTTTGATATCTCGCAGGAAACAATGTCTTAAAATTGCAATATCCATTGGATACAATTCCGGAAGTGTGGAGGGAGCTTGTGCAAAATCCAATAATATCACTTTATTATCTTTACGGGCAGCTTCATCAATGTGTACATACAGGTTTTCAACTGGAGTAGTCATATAAGTCTGAAATCCTAATGGAAAGACTAACGGTAGAATTACAGCAAGAGCAACAATTATATATATGTATCTTCTATCGAGTTTTTGAATAGTTTCTGAAAATTTCATTTTACTCCTCCTTTAATCCTTTCCGCCACCTAAGTAGGTTCTTTCAATTCCCAACATAATCTTCAAAGAGGTGGCAGTCATACCCAATCCGACACCCAACATAATACCTCTTTTTGCCGCCAAATTTGGAACATTCAATATCCATTCTGTAATATCAGGGATCCAGTGAGTTATTGCCTGACCTATTGAAACACGACCAAGCATAACAATAATAGCTGCAGCTAACAGTACTGTTGCTTCAATAGACCGAGCTCTGAAAGCTTTATAAGCTGCTGATGCTATATAGAAAGCCAACAATGAAAACATAGTTGCACCAAGAGGAACATTGAAGTTTTTAAATATCCACATATAGGGAGTACCTTCTTGAATTCCCCAAATAAAACCTGTAAGAGTCGTGATTACTAATGCAACAATCGTAACTATGCTATAACCCCAATTAGGAGCTTTTCTTTTAATTTTATTTCCATGGACCATTAATAAGCTACCTATACCCAATATTATTGCAAAGGGTCCGATAACTTTAATCCATTTCATAAACCAATCGAAAAATTCAACAGACTCTTTACTCGGTATAAATACATGCAATACAAATAAAAAACCGAGAGTCATTACTATTAATAGTGGTATTGTCCTTTTCATTATCATACTCCTTTCCCCGCATTAGCGAGGATAACATTTCTATTTAGCTGGGAACCAATTCATAAAGAAGGTTAAATGAACAGTTGAAACTAGGGTTCCGAGAACAACAGAAATAACAATAAGAAGTTTTATATAATCCTGGGCTTTCAAGGTTCCGAGAATAAGAGGTTGTTTAGAAAGATATGCACTTGCTGCATATAATTCTTCACCAATAAGTGTGTAATCGCAAGTAGTGATAAAGAATGGGAGCTGAGTAATAGCATCAGTTCCTGCGATCTGGATAGCACCGGTCATACTACCTGTCTCTGTCATAAGTAATGATTCAGCCCAGAACATACCCATGTAAAAGTTAGTAGCAGTTTTCTCCCGAATCATAATTCCATTAACACCTGAGACAAATGCAAATTGAGCTGTTGTGATAAAGAATACGCTATTTTTATCATAAGTATCGGGGCGACCCGCTTCATAATGTGCCTCTTTAACTATTTCTTGAGCAATCGGTAATACAATAAAATCCCGAATAGGTACTAATATTTTAGTATCGTATTCTGCAGCTTTTTTGGCAACCTTACTAAGTATTGCCAAACCTGCCAGAGTTGCAACATCACTAATACTGCTTAATCCTGGAACAAATAGAATAGGTCTTCCCATTTCAGTGGCACGACCCAGAGCATTATCAATTTCTTCAATACCTGCAATTGGGCGAATATATAATTTTTTACCTTTTTTTGCCAATTTAACCATAAAATAAACTAATATTGCGAAAAGCAATACTGCAATTAAAGTAATGATTTCATTATTATTAAACCAGTTTGAAACAGGAAAAAGGTATTGCTCACCATCAGGTTGTGTATATACAGGGGTATCAACATAATGACCTTTTCCATCAGTTTTTCTTATAAAATAATTGAAGGTCCGTTTTGCAGTACAGTGAGCATTATTCAAAATTTTCATTCTGGCTTTGTCAGTTTTCTGTTGATTTGCAAGTTTCACGATTGGTGGTTTATCTTCGATTAAATCAGTATAGTCTTGAATAAGAGTATTTAAACTATCAATTTTTTCCTCGTCTGTTGTCTCATCTATCTCTTTTTGAAATTTAGCAATTTCATCACGAATCTCTTCATTATTTTTTTCCAATTGCTCAAGATAGATTGCCATTGTATAAAATGGATATTCATCCTTCCAATTTTCGATGCCTAAATATGAATTCACATATAGCCTTTTATCATCGAGTTGAAATCGAGGATCACCTCTAAACTCTACTGTTTCATATCCCACTCTATCAAGATATTCTCTCTCCATATATGAAAGAAGTTTGGGGAAGCGATAAACATCACTAAATTTATTAATTTTGTAAACCTGGTAGTTATATTTTTCGAATTCTTTATATTTGATGTATACTTTATACATTTCAGGATCATTTATTTGTAAGTCATTAAGTTCACTTTCAGTTAGATTATCTACACGAACAAATTCCATATTCTTATCATATATAAATATATGTGATATTGAATAATCCTCCGGTAATTTTTCTCCTTTATTTCGGCATTTAAAAGTAGCAGTAATAAGCATCGGCTTATTGGGATCCCAATTAACTTTGAATTTTACTCTATCATCAAGAACATATTCAGTCTTTTCGTTTCCATTTATATTAAGAGTTAATTTTCTTACTTTAAATAAATAATTATCTTTAATAAAATAGTTTACATTAAGTTTGGTAAATTCATCATTATAATGCATTTTTGAGATACCAAGAAATGATTCATCAAAATAAATTCGTATTTGGTCACCTTTATCATTGGGGTTGTCTTCAACTGTAAAATATTTTGGTGGATCTGGTAGGATAGCTGTAGTGGTTATTTCAGCAGGAATCGGTGAATCTTTTGCAAGTGTTTCCTGATTCTTACGGTCAATCTCTCCAATATTGAATTTATACCATTTCATATTTGCAGGATTGAATGCTGGGAATTTAACTGCAATAGAATCAAATGTTACAATTGCATTTGTCTGAGGTGTGTATGGATAAGCATCAGCACGGGTAAATATTCCATATTTTTCCCCATTTTCATCATAAAGATAAATGTTGAATTGTTTCTGGTCTTCAGCAAAAGTAGGTAAAGTCCACTCAAAATGCATCTTTTCTGCATCTGTATATGCAACTGCATAAAACTCTTTCAATTTCTCTGGTGGATTATCAATAGTTCGTCCAGATACGATTTCAGAAATAGGAGAAGCCCTTCTGGTGAGATTTAATGCTTGAATCGCATAATAATAATCCTTTCCTACAATATGCTTTGTATAAAGATATCTAAATTGCTCAAGTTTTAAACCTGCTTTTATTGTTGATGTTGTATCTATTTCTCCCTCTTCAGTAGTGTCAACTTCAGTAAACTCCCTCATCCTTGTTTTATATACATACTTTTTAAGTGGAATAACTGTAAGTATTCTATATTCCTTCAAAATTGGACCATAAACTTTCATATCTCTAGGCATTCTACGATAAAGGACATCATAACCCGAGATTCCTTGTGCATTTTTTTCCTCTTTTCGTTGTCCCTTCTCTCTTCTCTGTTTAGCAGGAGAAGTAGCATCAACAAAGAATACCCAACTTTGATCAACATATCTCATTGTATCGCCAATAATACCAGTTTTGGGATCTACAGGTATCTTGCCTATATAAAAAAGAGAATCTGGAGTAACACCTCGATAGATACGATATTCAATAATTTTCTTCTCTTTAGGAAGTGGATTCCAGCTTAGAATTAATCCTCCACCATCATCATAAGGTAAATCTTCCACTGTAAGCCCTGTAACAGGTTCATCATTAGGAAGTAACTTTGCACTTACAATTCCACTAAAAAGGAAAAATAGAATTGTAAGAAGAAAAAGGATTTTCATATAAATTTTCACTTTTTTGCTCCTTTCTGAAATTTATATTATTTATAATGAACGACCTTCAAGATCTTGAAGGTCTTTATATCTGTTTCCCAAACTCAAATAAATTCCCTGCTTGATAAATGTCCATCTGAACTTTGGGAAAAGGCTCGATTTCCAAACATTCTGAAGATGTTGAACCATCTTTTATATTAATTTCAAGTAATTCTCTTTGATGAAGTTTATTCAAATCTATTTTTTTGATTTTTAGAATTGGCAAGCCAGAATTTATTGCATTCCGTTTGTAGATTGCACCAAATGATTCAGATAAAATAGCTTGTATTCCCAATGACCTGAAACAATCAACCGCTTGTTGCCTTGAAGAACCAGCTCCAAAATTTTTACCAGTAATAACAATATCTCCTTGTCCTGCTTTTTGGGCAAAATCTTTCCATCCATTAAGGTTATCAAAAGTATATTTTCCCATTTCATTAATGTCAGTAATTGCTAGATATCTATTGTGAAAAATCATATCCGTATCAATATCGTTTATTAGATTGTTATTTTTATCAATGATTATCCAGATTTTGCCTTTTATTTTAATATCTTTTTGCATTAAGCGAAAATTTGGGTAGTAATATATTATGTGTCAATTTTTTTGGGTTTTAACAAAAAATTTATTTCTTTGATATAATCTCAAGATTTGATTCTTCATTCTGCAAAAATTCATCCAAACTTATAACAATCCTGTGGAAATCATCAATAAGCTCTGCTGGGATTGGAGGTCCAGAAACATTGTTTAATTTTAAAGGATTTATGGCTTGATCGTATTGATAAATAGTATAATGGAGATGTGGTCCGGTTGACCATCCAGTAGAACCAACAAACCCGATTATATCATGTTGTTTTATTCTTGTGCCAACATTAATTCCACGAGCATATCTACTGAGATGACCATATAAGGTTTTGTAGCCATTACTATGACGGATCATAATAGTATTACCATATCCGCCAATATTTCCTTTCGGAGTTGGGTGACCACCTTTCCAGCCTTTGTGAATAACCACTCCATCGGCTGAAGCTGCGACAGGAGTACCCATAGGTGCAGCATAATCAACTCCGTTGTGTAGCCAGACCTTTTTTACAATAGGATGTAATCTCATGCCAAAATACGAACTAATGTAAGAATAAGTAAGTGGGGATTTCAAAAAGGCTTTTTGAAATGATTGTCCATCTTTATCATAATAACCATGAAATTTACCACCATTGTCATAATAGTATGCAGTTAGATCAAAATTCTTACCTTTATAAGATGCTGTTAATATATTTCCATATTTCAAGATTTTATTATTATTAGTAAATACTTCATAAATGGCTTTACAGCTATCTCCTTCGCGAGGATCAATGAAAAAGTCAATATCCCATTGAAATATATCACTATAATTCATTACAATTTCTGGATTTATTCCCTTATTCACAAATGCTTCATATAAAGATGATTCGATAGTTGCTGATGAAATTTTGATTTCTTTAGTTAATTCAGTCTCTACTTTATGAGTAATATATCCACCAATAGTATCTCGGATTACAATATATTTGCTAAACTTATCAGGAGAATATTCTACGATTTGTACTTGTTCTAAGGTATCAATTTGTATTACAAAACTATCATTGGGATGAGTATATCTGAGGTCAAAAATCTTATTCAGTGAATTTGTAATTTTATATGCTTCAGATACATCAATATTATTTTCCAATAATATAGAATAAAGAGATTTCCCTTTTTTTATCTTCCCACAAATTGAAGTATAAGGATTAGTTTCTTCAGGAACAGGAATTAGTGACTTTTTTCTATATTCATTAAAAATCCAGAAAACTAATAGTAATAGGATGATTAACAATAAAATAAATTTACTTCTCATATTAAAATTTTCCATTAAGAGCTGCTTTGGCTGCAGTAACTGGACTTGCAAGATAGGTTTGACCATCACCTTGTTTTCCTGCGAAATTACGGTTGGAAGTAGATATCTGCACCTCACCTTTTCCTGTCATGCCAATTTGACCGGATGCACATCCGCCACATCCTGGATTTGATATAATTGCACCTGCATCATAAAGAATTTGTATGAAACCTTCTTTTAACATTTGTCCATAAACTTCTTTTGTGGCTGGGACAATCCGCAACATTACACCATCTGCTACTTTTTTCCCTT
>DAOVPZ010000011.1 GCA_030628975.1 Candidatus Cloacimonadota bacterium | reverse complement strand
TGTTTTAGGAAAATTTTTGCAATCACCTACAGCAGCAAATTTTCAAATGATTTTGATAGCGATAATTCTGGCATTTGGAGTTGGATTATTTGCTGGAATTTTTCCTGCAATCAATGCAAGCCGTTCTGACCCGATAAAGATTTTACGATATGAATAATACAACAAAATATAAAATTGCAGATAATCCTTTGGTTTCCATAAAAGGGAAGCTAACCTACCTATCCCGATAACTCGTGGCAGGTTAATCAATTAAAATAAATTTATGAGGTAAGACAAGATGAAAAACACACTTGAAAAAGTAAGACGACTTGAAAAATATCTTTCTCTTAATAGTTCAGCTGTTGATAATGTATTAGATACAGCTATTGATAAATTATTGACCTATGAAATTAGTCGTTTGCTTGAACTCAAAGCACGACTGACAGACCAGCTTGAAAAATTTGAAGATATATATGGTATGAATTCAGATAATTTCTATAATCGATATGAAAAGGGTAAAATGGGTGATAATATGGACTTTATTGAATGGGCATCTACGGTGGAAATGTTAAATAATGCGGAAAAACAACTGTTATTATTGAAAAAAGAAAGTATTCAATGAATCAAATCATAAGAGATTACTTTGATGGTGTTGAAGCTACGCTTATCAATAGTCCAATTGTTATTTCTTATAATATTATACGACAGGAAATTGCTCTTTCAGATGGCAAGTTAAGAGTCAAAGCGGTCTTAATTGATGGCGGAACACTTGAATTATTTGAGTATGTAAGCGAATCAGATAAACATATATCTTTGTTAAAATATAGCTTTCACTGGCAAGATGCAAATGGAAATCTAAAACGCCGATGGGATAATGCACCACATTATCCTAATCTTCCTAATTCACCACATCATGTTCATTATGAGGATAATTCGGTACGAGAAATTATGAAAATACCTGATATCTTTTTTATTATTAAAGAAATAGATAAAGCACTTGGATAACTCCTATTCGGAGCTAAAGCATTATTAAAAAGTATTAAATTCATGGATAATAGTGAATTGAAAAATAATATGATGAAGTTTATTAAGAGCATAAAGCTGATTTATTCCAGATTTGTTGCAGACCAATGTTATCTTCGCGCTTCATCTTTAGCATATATTACCTTTCTTGGATTCATTCCATTTGTGATGGTAGTTTTCCTGTTTACTCCTGATATTACAGTAGTAAAAATTCGTGAAGCAATCATTGGATTTATTTTTAAAACTTTTATGCCAACCTCTGCTGAGGCAATGAGAACAGTATTCAATCAACTTTTAGAAAGAAGATTTGGTCTTGATGTTATTGGTTTTATCTTACTTTTAGTTACCTCTTTTTTCCTATTTAAATCTATTTCAAATACATTTGAAAAGATACTTAAGGTTTATCATAGGAAGAATACCTCATTATTAAGAGATTTTGAAAGATTTGTAGCTGCAATCATTGGGGGATTAATAGTTGTAGCTGCACTTCTTTTTACAACATCTGTTCCAGTGATTAGTAAAGTAACTAATTTAGCAGTATTTATTAAAATTACACCATATTTTGGCATTTATTTACTCCTTTTTGTAATATATAAATTTGTTACTTTTATTCACCCCAAGGCAATACATGCACTAATTGGTGCAGCATTTACAAGTATAATATGGATTATTCTTAAGTTTGGTTTTGATTGGTATATAGCTAATTTAACCAATATTCGTTCTGTTTACGGTGCTCTTGGTTCTTTCCCAATTTTTATGATCTGGCTGTATTTTAACTGGTTAGCTATCCTTTTTGGTATGGAGATAGTTTCATATTACTCAGGATTTAAACCAATGAAAGTAAATGAAAAAGAGAATCAAGGTAAAATTACTTTTAAGTTGACCATTGAACAAGGTTTAAATAATAATCTATCGAAAACATTGAAAGAACTAAAAATTTCTGATAAAGGTATTAATAAAGCAAACCTATTAAAATTAATAAAAGGGATAATTGAATACAAAGAATCTAACGATAAAGATAAGGAAAAAAATAATGAGTTACCGGAGAAGGGATAGTAGAAAACCAGATGAACTTCGTAATATAAAAATTATAAGGAATTATTTGCGTGATCCTGAAGGTTCTGTTCTTATTGAAATGGGTAATACAAAGGTTATTTGTTCAGCTTCTGTTGAGTATAAACTTCCACATTTTTTACGAGAAGAAGGCAAGAATCAGGGATGGATAACTGCTGAATATGATATGCTTCCAAGAAGTGCCAAGAAAAGGATAATTCGCGATAGATATCAGGGAATAATAAAAGGAAGAAGTCAGGAAATTCAAAGATTAATTGGTCGTTCATTAAGAGCTGTTACTGATCTTACTTTATTTCCTGATAGAACTATATATTTAGATTGTGATGTAATACAAGCAGATGGGGGCACGAGAACTGCTGCTATAAATGGATGTTTTATTGCTCTTTATGATGCTTTTACAAAAATGAAAAAAGAAAAGAAAATCCATGAATTTCCTTTAAATAAGTTTTTAGGTGCAGTTAGTGTTGGTATTGTTGAAGGTAATGCTCTTCTTGATTTAAATTTTAATGAGGATCTAATTGCTGAAGTGGATATGAATATTGTAAAGGATGAAGATGGTAATTATATTGAAATTCAGGGAGCAAGCGAGCATAGAGCATTTTCAGATTCTCAATTAATGGAAATGCTTAAACTTGCTGATGATGGAATTAAATACATAATTGGTATACTGAAACAGTTGGTTTTTGAAGAATTAGTCTAATATGATTAAAAAAGCTATTGATTTTAGATACTTATTAGAATTAAGCAGGATTTGCAGGGGAGATATACTCAAAATGACTACTTTGGCCCGGAGTGGCCATCCTGGTGGTTCAATGTCATCGTTAGATTTGTATCTTTCTTTGTATCATTATGCAAATATTTCAAAGCAAAATCTTAAAAATATAAACCGTGATAGAATTGTTATCAGTCACGGTCATACTGCACCGGGTATTTATTCTGTGCTTGGTAGATTAGGTTTTTTTAATATTGATGAAGCAATTGCTTATTTCAGAAAAGCTGGTAGCATATTTGAGGGACATGTAGAACCATCTATTCCAGGAATTGAATGGGCAACTGGTAATTTAGGACAGGGACTTTCTGCAGGATGCGGTTTTGCTTTAGCAGGAAAACAAAAAGGTTTGAAATACAATGTTTATGTAGTTATGGGAGATGGAGAGCAGCAGAAAGGACAAGTTTCCGAAGCTCGAAGATTTGCAATAAAATATGGACTAAACAATATTACTGTGTTAATTGACTATAATAAATTGCAAATTTGTGGTAATATTTCCTTCATAATGCCCCAAAATATCAAAGAGAACTTTCTATCTGATGGATGGCGAGTTATTGAAATTGATGGTCACGATTTCCAACAGATATTTTCTGCATTAGATGAAGCAAACTCAAATAAAAATTCTCCTATTGCAATCTTATCAAATACCATAATGGGCAAAGGCATTTCTTTTATGGAGAATAACGAAGAATTTCATGGTAAAGCTCTAACTGATTCTCAATGTAAACAAGCTCTGGAAGAATTAGGTTTAAAATTTGATTTAGAAAAGTATAGAAAGATGAGAGATAATTTTACTCTTACTAAAATGAAAACTGAAAAATTAGATAAACCAAAGATAAATTTAGGCAACTTTAAAATATATAAAAAGGGAGATAAAATAGCATGTCGGAATGCTTTCGGAAACGCATTGGCAGATTTAGCTCGTGTTAATAAAAATAATGTTGAGTTGGCTGTTTTTGATTGTGATTTGACTGGTTCGGTTCGCACAGATAGTTTTGCAAAAGAAAATCCCGACAACTTTTATCAAGGTGGAATTCAAGAGCATAATACAGCTGTTATTGCTGGAGCAATGTCTAAAGAGGGCATTATTACCTTCTTTTCTGATTTTGGGGTTTTTGGAGTTGATGAGACTTATAACCAACAAAGATTAAACGATATTAATAATACAAATTTGAAGCTTGTAACAACTCATGTTGGTCTGGATGTTGGGGAGGATGGCAAAACTCATCAATGTATTGATTATATTGGATTAATGCAAAATCTCTTTAATTACAAAATAATAATTCCTGCGGATGCAAACCAAACAGATAAGATTATAAGATATATTGCTTCTGAAAATGGTAACTTTTTCATACCACTTGGACGTTCCAAAACTGAAATTATTTTAGATGAAAATAATGAAGTTTTTTATAATGAAAATTATTTATTTAAATATGGAAAAGCCTATAAACTACGGTCAGGAAATGATGCAACTATAATTGCTACTGGTATAATGGTTGAAAAAGCTTTGAAAGTCTATGATATTCTAAAGAGTGAAGGAATTATCATCTCAGTTTGGAATTTTTCATGTGTTTCAGAAATAAATGAGAATGATTTAAAAGATGCTGCATCAACTGGTTATATCTTTACTTATGAAGACCATAATGTAAATACTGGTGTAGGTTGTATCATAACATCAAAATTGATGGAGTATGGAATTAATTGTAAATTGATAAAATTTGGTGTTACTCAATATGGTGTTTCTGGTTCAAATGAAGAAGTATATAAAGAGCAAGGATTGGATCCTGAATCTGTATCTAATAAAATTAAAAGGTTTCTTATATAACAACAAAAGAACTTGAAGTTGTCATAAATTCAGAATATATAGAATCTAAACCTATTGTAAATTTATTTTAACCAATCATTGATTAAGTTACTTTAGATAATGAACTTATACTTCAAAAAGAATGGGAGATTAACAAAGAGATAAAAAAATTATGAAATCAATTCTATTTGCATCTGCTCTTAATACAACTTTTGGACAACGAGATTATGAGATTTTAATCAAACATTTCAATGTATATAGAGTAATTTCTCCGGGTTTTAAAGGATTGATAAAGATGTTGAGATGTTTACCAAATGTAAGAGTTTCATTTATTTGGTTTGCTTCTATTCATGCGGGTGTAATTGTTTTTCTTTCAAAACTTATTGGGAAAAAGACAATTATAGCACTTGGTGGATTTGATGCTTCAAAGAATAAAGTGATTGGTTATGGAATCTGGAATAGCTGGTGGCGGGCATTAATTGTTGGGTATGCAATCAGAAATGCTGATTTTGTCCTTGCACCTTCAAATGGATTGAAAGAGTCTGCAATACAATTATCAAAGTGTAATTCAAATAAGATAGAAGTTATGGAATTTAATTATGATGTTAATTTTTGGAAACCAGGAAGTAATAAAAAGGAAAAATCTGTGATAACTGTTGCATTGCTTGATAGTGAATTAAGAATAAAGGTGAAAGGTATTGATCTTTTTATTGAAGCTGCAAAGTTGCTACCAGATATAAAATTTAAAATAGTTGGAGTTTCAAGCAATTTTATAAATATTTTAAAGGAAAGAATTCCATCAAATATTGAATTAATTTTAGCAGTTCCGCATAAAGATTTACTTAGATTTTATCAGAGAGCAAAGGTTTATTGTCAGCCAAGCAGAATAGATTCTTTACCTATTACATTACGAGAAGCAATGTTATGTGGGTGTGTACCTGTAGGTACTAAAGTGGGAGGAATTCCAGCAGCTATTGGAAATACAGGTTGGCTGCTTGATGTCGGTGATGTTGATGGTTTAACAAGAGCCATTAATAGGGCTTTGAATTCGGATGAGAAAGCTGGAATTACATGTAGGAATCAAATAATAAAAATTACTTCATCAATCAATCGAGAAAAAAGACTTATTGAAATTATAAAAAAATGCCAAAGATAAAAAAAACCGCAAAAAATATTGGTGTACTATTTGCAGGTGATATATTTAACCGACTAATTGGCTTTTTAGCCGTTGCATATTTAGCCAGGATTTTGGGCGCTTCAGATTTTGGTTTAATAAGCATAGGTTTGGCTTTTTTAAGTTATTCTGTAACTATCAGTAGCAATGGACTTCCAATGTTAGGTGTAAGAGAGGTTGTCAAATCTGAAAATGATAATGAACTTGTTGGTGATTTTATTACTGCAAGATTTGTTTTTTCTCTTATAGTAATTTTCTTAATAATAATTATCAGCTGTTTTATAAAATCTTCTGTTCTCCGAAGTATAATTTTGGCTTATTCCCTTTATTTATTTCCAGCTGTATTATTACTGGATTGGTATTTTCAAGCTAAAGAGAGAATGGGTTTAATTGTTTCTGTAAGAGCTATTGGTATGATATTTTATCTTTTTTTTATTTTAATTTTCATTAAGACCAATAAAGATATTATCTATGTTCCATATTGCTGGTTTATTCGTGGCTTGGTAACATCATTATGTTTTATTCTTATATATGTGTCAAAGGGTAATAGAATAGAGATTAAACTTTCATTTCATAGAGTAAAAAATTTGTTTTTAAAAGCTTTTCCCTTAGGTTTGGCAGGTTTGATTGCACAGATTACTTTGTATCTTCCTCCAATTTTTCTTGGTTTTGTTATGTCTCCCAAAG
Organism: Candidatus Cloacimonadota bacterium; assembly: GCA_030628975.1. Classification (GTDB taxonomy): domain Bacteria; phylum Cloacimonadota; class Cloacimonadia; order JGIOTU-2; family JGIOTU-2; genus JAGMCF01. The sequence goes on along the minus strand of DAOVPZ010000011.1, from coordinate 8,387 downwards.
AGACTGGTTTTTACAGTGTTGCTGCTAGAATAGTATTTTTGTTTTTAATATTAGATAGAGTTTTCTCGTTTTCATTCTTTCCTGCAATTAGTAAATGTGTAAGTAAAACTCCAGAAAGATTAAATAATGTTTTTAGTCAAACTTTAAAATGGATTGTTATTATTGTAATTTTATTTGGATTTTCAGGAATAGTGTTAGGCAAATATTTAGTATTATTTGTCTTTGGAGAAGAATATTTATGTTCAATACCAGTTTTTCATACGGTTATGAGTTATTTTATGATCACTTTGATTAATTCTGTATTCACATTTACATTAATAGCACTCAAACAAGAGAAAGCTTATACATTATCTCTATTTATTGGTTCTCTCGTCTTTTTGGCTTTAGCTTGGATTTTATTAAAAATTTTTGGATCCGCTGGAATGGGAATTGGACTTGGAATTTATCAAGCTGTATCACTGGTAATAATGAATAATAAATTGAAAAATTTCTTGGAAATAAAATTTTGGAAAATCGTGGTATTACCTTTAATAGTTTCAATTGTAATATTTTTACCATTAATATTTATTATAGATTTGCATATCATTTTTAAAGTTTTGGTAATATTAATTTGTATGATTCCGATTTCTCTATTAATAGGTCTAAAAAGAGAAGAACTAAAATTTTTGATGAACAAAATTGTATGAATTTAACAATTGGACTTACTGAAAACAAACCTGGTTGGGAAATTATTCTTACACAGGAAGGGATTTCTTATGAAATTATCCCTTGTTTTAGTGATATAAAATCCTCAGATTTTTCTGCTTTGGTTGTTAGTGGTTTTAGTTCTTTGAAACAATGCAGCAATATACTAAATTATGTTAATTCTGGCGGTTCAGTTCTTGTTGATTCAGAGATGTCATTAAAACTATTAAATGTTGATATGAAAAAGTATAAAATCAAGTATTTAATTCCTAAGAAAAATTCAATTTATTCAGAAGTTGGATTAGTTGATATTTATCAGAATGGATTGGTTCCAAAAGATAAAGATATAACCAACTTAGATAATGGATTGAAAATTAAGATAAAAGAAATTGGTAAGGGAATTGTATTAATACTACCATTTAATGTAAATAAACTTATTTTGAATGTTTCAAATTCTCGTAAAAAATTCTATTTCAAAAGGCGAGAATTACCATCTGAAAGGGTTTCAAAAATTTCAAAAGGAGAAATAAGAAAAATTATTAGAATCTCTTTAGAATATTTACATCATTTTCGAGGATTGCCATTTGTACAGCTTTGGTATTATCCTGGAGGAAATAATAGCATATTTGCATTTCGAACTGATACTGACTTTTGTAAACGAAAAGATGCAATAGCATTGTATAAGGTTTGTAAAAAAAATGAAATTCCCGGTAATTGGTTTGTAGAAACAAAAACATCAATGGAATGGTTAGCTGATTTCAAAAAGATGCAGAACCAAGAAATTGGACTGCATTGTTATAGGCATCGTGTTTTTAAAGATTATAATAATAATCGGAAAAATTTAGAAAAGGGGCTGAAAAATTTAGGAAAATATGGAATTAAACCAGTTGGTTTTGTTTATCCTTACGGAGAATGGAATTATAATATTGGAAATGTTATTGAAGATTTAGGTTTTAAATATTCATCAGAATTTTCACTCAGTTATGATGATTTACCTTTTTATCCATATTTTAAAAAAAGGTTCTCAAAAGTTCTACAAATACCGATTCATCCCATTAGTATAGGTCGATTGCAAAGGTCACATTTTTCTGATAAAGAAATCTGCCAATACTATAAGAATATTATTGTTCAGAAAATTAATCTCAATGAACCAATCATTCTTTATCATCATCCATCACATAAAAAATTTGATATCTTTGACAGTATATTCAAATTTATTAATGAGCATCACATTAAAAAAATTAATTTTTCTGAATTTTATTACTGGTGGAAAAAGAGATATGAAGTTAAATTTAATCCTGTATTCAACAATGATAGATTAATTATTCAAAGCAATAATTATTCAAATGATTTATATCTGCGGATTTCTACTGCAAAATTTGGAAGTTCAATAATACAGATAAAGCATGAAATGAACCTCAATAATTTAGAATGGAATAGAAAAAGGAAAGTAATTTCATTATCGAAAGATATTGAACGAATAAGATGGTTTAGTTGGAAAGATATATTATATAATTTGGAAAGCATGCGAGGTAAACTAGGACAATGAAAATAATTTTGGCAAGTTATCAATCAATAATGCTTATTCGTGGAGGACCAAGCTATAAGATAGTTGAAACAAAAAAATGTCTTGAGAAAAGTGGTATTGATGTAAATTATTTTGATGCATTTGATAAAAATTTAGATCTGCTAAAAGCTGATTTAGTCCACCTTTTTGCTGCTAATGTAGCAACATATTCTTTAGCTAAAAATTTAAAACATTATGGAATTAAATTTGTTGTTAATCCAATCTTTTTTAGTAAGCATTCCCCAACTTTGCTAAAGATTTATCAAAATTTTGAGAAACCATTTCATAGATTGTTTAAAAGGACATATTCAGATTATAGTATATCCAGACAGATTTGCGAATGTGCTGAATTGGTTTTACCTAATACTCGAGCTGAAGCAAACCTTATTTCCAAAGGATTAGGAATTAATCCTTCCAGGATAAATGTTGTTCCTAATGGAGTTGAAGAAAGATTTTTAAATGGTGATGCATCTCTTTTTGAACAAAAGTATAGAATAAAAAATTTTATCTTATTTGTTGGTCATATTGGTGGAGCACGCAAAAATGTGTTATCCTTAATAAAAGCTTTAAGCAAAATTAATCGTCCTGCAGTTATTATTGGTGATGTAGCGCACACGAAAGAAAGTGAAATTTGTTTACAAGAAGCGGATAAAAATAAAAATTTGATTATAATTAAAGGTCTCTCTCATAATGACCCACTTCTTGCATCTGCGTATGCTGCTTGTGATACTTTTGTTCTACCAGCAAGATACGAAACTCCAGGTAGAGCAGCACTTGAAGCAGGTCTTGCAGGGGCAAAGATTGTGATTACAAAATATGGAGGAACAAAAGAGTATTTTGAAAATATGGCAGAATATGTTGATCCTTACTCAATTAAATCAATAGTTTGTGGAATAGAAAAAGGTCTTAATCAAAAAAAGGATGATAGACTAAAGAATCATATAAAAGAAAATTTTATCTGGGAAAAGATAATTCCCAAAATTATTAACATATATAAACAAGTTGTAAACTTGGAACAATAGAAAATTTGATGAAAAGGAATTTTAAGCAATTGCTTTTTATTTCATATTTTTTCCCACCCTTAGGCGGACCAGGTGTTCAGCGATCTTGTAAAATGATTCGTTATTTAAGAGAAAAAGGATGGATGACAGATGTAATTTCAGTTAAGGATATTGTTTATCATTCCTATGATGAAGGAATGGTTTGGGAATGTAAAGCAAGGAGTGTATATCGTACAAATTCTCTTCACCTGTTGTCATTTCTAAAGAAAATTCATAAGAATTATATTAGTCAAGGAAGTAAATTATATTTCGAGACTCCTGAAAAAATCAAAAAAATTATTAGAAACATTTTTCTTATTGATGATAAAATTGGGTGGTTACCCTTTGCTTTTTTTAAAGCTCTTCAAATTTGTCACAGAAATAATTATGATTTAGTTATGGCTACAATGGGTCCATATACTTCTGGAATATTAGCATATCTAATAAGCCAAAAGATAAGGATTCCACTTGTAATAGATTATCGGGATCATTGGACCCTGCATCCATATCTAAGGTTTCCAACCATTCTACATAAAGAGTTGGCAGAATATTGGGAAAGGAAAATATTAAAAGAAGCAAAAGTAGTAACCACAGCCAGCAAAACAATGAAAGAAGATCTAACACTAAAATATGGTAACACAATTAAAGATAAAATTCATGTTATGTATAATGGCTGGGATGAAAGAGATTTTAAACATATTAAAGTTGAGGAAAAGGAAAGTAAAATTCGTTTTCGTTATGTAGGTAATTTTTATGGCAATCAATCACCTAAATATTTTGTAAAAGCTCTTGATGAATTATATGAAGAAGATTCTTTACCTGAAGATATTGAAATTTCTTTTGTGGGTAATTATTATATTGAAACAATCAAAATACTACAGAAATCAAATATTAATAATTTTATAAAAGTAGTACCCCAAGTTCCACATATCAAAGCTTTGGAATATATGCTTAACTCTGATGTATTGATATTATTTATATCTTCATACAAAGGAAAAGGGGTATTAACTGGAAAGATATTTGAATACATTCGAACTAAGAAAGAGATTTTAGCAATGATACCCACTGATGGTGAAGCAGCTGAAATTCTTCGAAAAAATAATTATATTTTTATATGTACAATGGAAAATGTAAATGAAATCAAAAAGAATTTTCTTTCAATTTATAATTATGTAAAGGGTGGGAAAACGCAAGAAAGAAAAGTAAGCAATGAATTTTCTCGTAAGCAACAAACTTTTGAGTTTGAGAAATTTTTATCAAAAAGGCTTATGAAAGATGGAATTTAATACCTATAAGAAGAAGGTTTTACATATTCAATTATTGCCTTTGCTTTCAGGTGTCCAAAATGCAATGCTTAATTTGGTCACAAACTTGAATCCTAATGAATTTGAATTTTCGGTTATTTCTGCTCCCAATGGTTTGCTTGTTAACAGGTTAAAAGAATTAAAAGTTACACATTTTCCAATTCCTGAATTGAAGAGAAGAATTAATATTAAGGATATCATAGTTTTTTTTAAATTCTATCATATTTGTAGAAAAGGGAAATTTAATATAGTTCATACTCATTCTTCCAAAACTGGATTCCTTGGTAGAATAGCCGGGAAATTATCAGGTTGTAAAAATGTTATTCATACTGTTCATGGGTTTCCATTTAACCAGTTTCAACCTAAAATAATTCAGCTTTTTTATTTGGCTATGGAATGGATAGCAGCTAAATTTTGCGATAAAATTGTATTTGTAAACAATTCTGAAAGAGAAATGGCAATTAAGAAAAAATTAGTTCCTTCAAATAAAGCAATTACTATTTATAATGGAATCAAAATTCCAAGAATTAAAAGAAAAAAACGCTTTGAAGAATTTAAAAATAATTTTATTATTGGGAGTGTATCAAGATTTTCAAAACAAAAAAATATAATTAATTTGATAAGTGTTGCTATTAGTGTATGCCAAAAGAATAAGAATATTAAATTTGTATTTATTGGAGAGGGGGAACTTTTTTCTGTTTGTCACAAAATGGTAAAAACTGTAAATCTTCAAAATCAAATTTTGCTAAAAGGGTGGCAATTAAATGTAATAGAGTGGTTGCAAAATTTTGATGTATTTGTTTTATATTCAAAGTGGGAAGGACTTTCGATAGCAATTTTAGAAGCAATGTCTGTTGGATTGCCAATTGTTGCTTCTGATATAAAAGGCAATAATGAACTGGTTTCAGATGAGAATGGTATTCTTGTTTCAATATTTGATATTGACAAATTAGTAGACATTTTAATAAATCTTTCCCATAAAAGAAATGATTTAATTAGACTAGGGAAGAATTCCCAAAAAATTTTAAAAGAAAAGTTTAGTTTAGAGAAATTTGTAAAAAGTTATGGAAAAATTTATGAATTATAAATTCACCCCAAGACAAAATATTACATATTTTTTTTCTAAATTTGTAAATTTATTTAATATTTTTTATCCGATACCTGAAAGAAAACCTGGAATTAGTGTAATGATCCGTGTAAAAAATGAAGAAAAATGGATTGCGATTTCTCTTCGTTCATTGAAAGGGTTTGCTGATGAAGTTATAATTGTTGATAATGATTCTACGGATAATACTATGAATGAAATCCTTAAAGTTAAATCATCATTACCTTTTCCAATAGTTTTGAAAAAAGATTCTTCACCAGATATATGTCAAATTAGTAACAAAGCTCTATCTCTAACTACACACAGATGGATTATGCGTTGGGATGCTGATTTTATTGCATATACATCCGGAGATAGGAATATTATAAAATTGCGTAAATATTTGCTTTCTTTAAATAGAAATAATTTTTATGTGATTTATCCTCTTTTGATTAACTTTTCTTATGACCTATTTCATTTGCGAAAAAATAAGGAGCTACATTCAGAAAATTATATTCACACATTTCATCCTCTTTTGAAATATGAACATAAGAAAAGATTCGTTACTCTCAAAGTTCCTTTTTTCTTTAATGTAAAGAGAATGTTAAAAATTTATTTCGTGCATATTGGATTTGTAAAACCGATTGAACAATTGTTGGAAAGATATTTCCGTCATCCTTGGGATAAAAAAGAAATAAGAGATGAATACCCCCGTATGATTGATTTTATTAAAGCAAAAGCCCTAAAAATTTGGAATACAGATAGATTGAAAGATATTATACAAAAAATGTTTGACGAACAAAAATCATTTCTCTATAAATATGATAGAGAGAAATATGGTGATTATCCTGAACTATTAAAACCTGTTTTAAAAAATCAACCGTTTAAAATTTTATACAAAAACGGAAAACCATATACGCGGAGTGATATTCTGGAATTTTCCGAAGAAAAGATTGATAAATCAAGTGAATTATATCAAAAGTGAAATATTTCAAATATGAAGATTAAGGTTTTACATATTCAACTTTTACCTCTCCTTTCAGGTGTTCAAAATATAATGTTAAGTTTGATTGAAAATTTGGATGAAGAGATGTTTGAATTTGCGGTTGCTTCTGCTCCCGATGGTCCACTTATCGGAAAATTAAAAGAAATGAAAATTAAGCATTATGCAATTCCCAAATTGATAAGGAAAATTACGATCTTTGATATTTTTGTTTTTTGGAGATTATATAGAATTTTTCGAATAAATAATTTTGATATTGTCCATACTCATTCTTCAAAGACAGGTTTTATTGGTAGAATTACAGCAAGATTTGCAGGTATTAAAGTGGTAATACATACGATTCATGGCTTTCCTTTTAATCCGTTTCAACCTTTAACAAAGCAGATTTTTTTTGAGCTATTAGAAAAAATTGCGGCTTTCTTTTGTGATAAAGCCATTTCTGTAAATAAAACTGAAAGACAACTTGCTATAGAAAAGCATATAATTCCTGAGAATAAGATTTTAACAATTTATAATGGAATTGATGAAGCAAGTCCATGGTCAGAAATTTTCAGAAAGGAATTTGGTTTTCATAAAGATGATAAGATATTTGGTTCTGTGAGTAGATTTTCTAAGCAAAAAAATATTATAAGTATGATAAAAATTGCCATAGAAATTGTTGAAGCAAATGATAAGATAAAATTTGTTTTTATTGGAGATGGCGAATTATGGGAAGATGCAAAAAAAATGGTTAGATCAAAAAATTTGTCAGCTGAAATTTTGCTTCCCGGCTGGAAATCAAGTGTTGTAAATTGGCTTGCCTTTTTTGATGTATTTATTTTGTATTCATTATGGGAGGGTTTATCCCTATCTATTCTTGAAGCAATGTCTACGGGATTACCAATAATTGCCTCAGATATAAAAGGGAATAATGAACTTGTAAAAAATGGTTATAATGGCTTTTTAGTAAAAATTGGCAACAAGGATTCATTTGTTAAAAATATTTTATGGATTTCTACACACGATAGAGAGAGAGATGAAATGAGTAAAAATAGTCTTAAACTTGTTAGAGAAAAGTTTGCTTTAAACAGATTTATAGAAAGTTATAAAAATTTATATATCAACTTGTATCAATCAAAATTATGATTTATATTGGAATATTTCTTTTTTCATTTTTAATTACATATTTTATAGTTCCATTAAATTGTAAACTATCTAATAAATTTGGTATCATTGATTATCCAAGAAAAAGAAGTATTCACAAAATAGCCACTCCAAAAAGTGGAGGATTTTCACTTTTTATAGGATTTTTCTTAACTCAACTTATTATTTTTATTTTGGAAAAACATTCGTTCACACATATGTTTTCAGGTTTAATTATTGGTGGAATTTTGGTTTTTATTCTAGGAATTTTAGATGATTATTTTGATATACATGCCTGGATAAAAATAATTATTGAAATTATTATTGTGCTTATTATTATATCTTTCGGTTTTAAAATAAATTTGATTACAAATCCTTTTGGTGATTCGATTTCAATAGGCGTTTTTTCAATTCCAATTACGATTATTTGGTTTTTGCTTGTTATGAATGCGATAAATTTAATTGACGGTTTGGACGGTTTGGCTATAGGCATCGTTGTGATTGTATCTTTGATTATTGGAATTGCGAGTTCAATCACATCAAATGAATTTGTTGCATATTTTTCATTCGCTATTTTGGGAGG
>DAOVPZ010000103.1 GCA_030628975.1 Candidatus Cloacimonadota bacterium | reverse complement strand
CGTATGGAAATAAATATTTAAGGATAACATGAATTCCAAATATGAAGAACTTGTAAAGAAAGTCACAGAAAAATATCCAGAAAGAAAAGAAGAATTTATTTCAAGTTCTTCTGATATTGTTAAAAGACTTTATACCCCGGAAGACATAGATGGAATAGATTATAAAACTGATATTGGTTATCCCGGTTTGTATCCTTATACTCGTGGTGTTCAGCCCACGATGTATAGGGGACGCTTATGGACGATGCGTCAATATGCTGGATTTGGTTCTGCTGAAGAATCAAATAAAAGATATAAATATCTTCTTTCTCAAGGTCAAACTGGACTTTCTATTGCATTTGACCTTTGCACACAAATAGGATATGACTCTGACCATCCAATGAGTGTTGGTGAAGTTGGTAAGGTGGGTGTAGCAATAGATACTCTTGCTGATATGGAGACACTTTTTGAAGGGATTCCTCTGGACAAAGTATCCACTTCTATGACAATTAATGCACCAGCAGCAATTCTATTGGCAATGTATATCGCAGTTGCAGAAAAACAAGGAGTTCCAACAGATAAGCTAAAAGGAACAATTCAAAATGATATTCTTAAAGAATATATTGCACGAGGAACATATATTTTTCCTCCTAAACCTTCAATGCGTTTGATAACAGACTCTTTTCAATATTGCGCACAAAATATGCCAAAATGGAACACAATTTCTGTTTCAGGATATCATATCAGAGAAGCAGGTTCAACAGCTGCACAGGAGATTGCTTTTACTCTTGCAGATGGAATTGCATATATTGATGCAGCACAAAAGGTCGGTTTAAATGTAGATGACTTTGCCCCAAGGGTTTCCTTCTTCTTTAATGCTCATAATGATCTTTTGGAAGAGGTTGGGAAGTTCAGAGCAGCAAGAAGATTGTGGGCAAAAATTATGAAGGAACGATTCAAAGCAAAAAATCCGAAATCTTTAATGCTTCGATTTCATACTCAAACTGCTGGTTCTACACTTACAGCACAACAACCAGATAACAATGTTGTTCGTGTTACAATTCAAACTCTTGCTGCTATACTTGGAGGAACTCAATCACTCCATACTAATTCAAGAGATGAAGCTTTAGCTCTTCCAAGCGAAGATTCAGTGCGTATTGCTCTCCGAACACAACAGATTGTAGCCTATGAAAGCGGAGTTGCTAATACCATAGACCCATTAGCAGGTTCGTATTATGTAGAGAGTATAACTAATAAGATAGAAAAAAAAGCACAAGAATATATTAAAAAAATTGATGAATTAGGCGGTATGGTTGAAGCTATTGAGAAAGGCTATGTGCAAAAACAGATTCAAGATAGTGCTTACAAATATCAGAAACAAATAGAGAATGAAGAAAGAATTATTGTCGGAGTTAATAAATTTGTTTCAAATGAAAAGCATAAACAAGATATTTTAAAAGTAAATGAGCGAATTGAAAAATATCAAATTGAAAAGTTGAAAGAGATAAAAAAACAAAGAGATAATGATAAAGTAAAAAAGTCTTTAGAAAGAATAAAACAAGATGCTAAATCATCAAATAATCTCATACCTGGATTTCTTGACGCAGTTAAAACATATGCTACACTTGGTGAAATATGTAATGTATTACGAAAGATATTTGGAGAATATGAAGAACAAATTTTGTTATAAGAATAAATAATAAGAAACAATTTCTACAGGAATTAGATTAAAATAAATCAAGAAAGTAAATAATAGAAAGAAGAAAAAATGGGTACAATAGTCATCATTATAATTCTGATTCTGATATATAAGCAAGCAAAGAGTATTTTCCATAATAAAGCTAACTTGGCAAAAACTATTATTGTTTTACTTTTATTGATTTTCATTAGCTCCTCTTCTTATGCTCTATCTGAATTTACATGTATTTTTACTTTGATAAATCCTTCTGCGACAAATGTAGCATTCGGCCTTGAATCTGGCACTGCAAATATCTGGGATAGAAATCCTCTTGGAGTCTGGAGCAATCCAGCAAAATTAGGTTATTATAAAGGATTTGCTTATGGTAATTCACATGACCCTTGGTTTGACAATGTTATTAAAGGTATATATCATAATTCATCATATTTAACATTTGGTTGGAATGGTATCGGAATTTTACTCCCTTTTGTAAATTATTCTAATAAATTAGGAACAACATTGGATTATGGAAAAATAGCAACTTTTGATCAACATGGAAATCTAGTTATCTTTAATTTTTATGAAACCTGTAGTCAGGTTGCATTTGGTATAAATTGCATTGAATTTGCAGATAATTTCTTTAAGTTTAACCCCAAAATTAACAATTTACAAAAGTATTTTGAAATTTCTCTTGGATATAGTCTTGATTATATTAAAGCTGATCTCGGTTTTGAGAAAGGAGAAAAATTTTCACAAAATATTGGAGCAATCCTAAAAGTTGCACCTCAACATATAGATAATGAAAATATTAGAATTGATATTACTTCAGGCATAAATATAGTTAACATATTTAAATCAGACATGACTTTTAAATACGACAATGGCGATAAGGAAAAACAACCTTTACCTTATGGCAATAGAACAGGAATCGCTGGAAAATTATCATTTATAAATATCAAGGGCCTTGCAGATGAATATCCTTTGCTTTTTGATATTTCTAAATATCTTTTCTCAATCTATGCAAGCTATGATAATGCAAAATATGGTGATAATCCTTCTACCTGGGGCAAAGGAATTGAATTCACTTTGCTTGATATATTTTCATGGAGATTTGGAGAGTATAATGATATTGATGGACATATGGTTGGCGATTGTCACGGTTATGGAATCAATCTCAATTACAAAGATGTCGTAAGTTTTCAGTATAATTATGTAGAGTTCCCAGGAGGAGAATTACAAGCTAAGCAAGAAAAAGAAGATATATCATTTTGTGTAGATATAATTAACCTTATAAAAGCATTAAAATAAATTTAATTTATTTATTTTTAACTTAATATGCACTGATGATTAATAAAGGAAATTATTAATATTGAAAAATACTTATAGGATTTTTCTTTTTTTTATACTTTTAATTTTTGTTAGTATTAATCTGTCTTATGCTCTATCTGAATTTACATGTATTTTTACTTTGATAAATCCTTCTGCGACAAATGTGGCATTCGGCCTTGAATCTGGCACTGCAAATATCTGGGATAGAAATCCTCTTGGAGTTTGGAGTAATCCAGCAAAACTTGGATATTACAAAGGTCTTGCTTATGGATATTTACATGATCCCTGGTTTGATAAAGTTGTTAGTGGAATATATCAAAATTCATCGTATTTAACACTTGGTTGGAATGGTATCGGAATATTATTACCTTTAATAAATAATTCAAGCAAATTTGGAACCACTATGGATTATGGTGAACAAATAGCAGTTGATCACGAGGGAACAATTATTGATACTTTTCGCTCTTATGAATCATGTAGTCAGTTCGCCTTTGGAATAAATTTTCTTGAATTAACTAATAAAGTTTTTAAGTATAGCTCTCCGATTATAGATTTGCAACGATATTCAGAGATTTCGTTAGGTTATAGTCTTGATTATATAGTTAGTGGTTTATGTCCTCTTATACCAGAATTAATGGATGCAGAGGGAAAAGGAGAAAGTACTTCACATAATATTGGAGGGATTATACGAATTTCCCCAATTAATTTGTTAAGTGATATTTTACAGAATATTTTACATTTTGATTTCTCAATTAATGATTATTTGAATTTAGACTTATCATATGGTATAAATCTTATCAATATTTATAGAGATGGGATTTTATATGAAAATTCTAATAGTAAACAACCATTACCAAATGGTATCAGAAGTGGGATCGCTGGAAAATTATTATTTATAAATATTAAGAACCTTGCAGATGAATATCCTTTGCTTTCAGATATTTCTAAATATCTTTTCTCAATCTATGCCAGCTATGATGAAGCCAAATATGGTGATAATCCTTCTACTTGTAGTAAAGGTATAGAATATATTTTTCTTGATATATTTTCGTTGAGAAGAGGAAAATATTACGATTATAATGGACACATTGTTGGAGATAGTAAAGGTTGGGGAATCAATCTTAATTACAAAGATTTTATATGTTTTCAGTATAATTATGTTGAATTTCCAGGCGGTGAATTGCAAGCTGTACAAAAAAAAGAAGATATGTCATTTAGTATAGATATACTTCAACTTGTATATGAATTAAAATAAAATCTAAATTTTTTGTAATTTTTGTTCTCTACGAACTATACGGTTTATATTATTAAATAAGAATTCTATAAGTGAGGTAATTTATGAAAACAGTCTCAAGAGGTGCTGTCTTTTAAAATTTTTTAAAAGATTTGGCAATTACAGATGTGTCAGAGATAATAAGGGACACTTTGATTACTGAAATTCTTTGCAAGATTTCAGATTTTTCTGATGAAGTAAAACATTTTGAGGAAAAATATGGCAAAAACCTAAGTTGCTTCATAAAAGAATATGAATCTGAAGATGAAGATTTTGATAAGTATGATGACCTGATGGCTTGGGAATTTGCTCAACAAGGAAAACAATATTGGGAAAATAAGCTTAAGGAAGCAAAGAGTGTTTTATAAAATAATTGAAGAATACTCAAATATTATACGAAATTATTCTGTATCAAATTATAAAAAATTTGGTTCGGCTTTTGCATTGGTTTCCAATATTAAATTTATTGATGGCTCTATTCTTAATATCAAAGATTATTTATTTATAGATGGAAAAAGAAAATATTCTTACCATTGGCAAAATAATAAAGGAGAGTTAATTTCAAGATGGGATAATTCTCCACATCACAAATCAATAACTACTTTTCCTCATCATAGGCAT
>DAOVPZ010000054.1 GCA_030628975.1 Candidatus Cloacimonadota bacterium | reverse complement strand
GGAAACGAAGCACTTGCATTTTGGGACACATCTGATATCCATAATTGGGAATTTATTACAGATTATTATAGATATACATCATCCGGGATATGGGGAGATTTTGCAAAAGTAAATGATTATATCATTATTCCTCAGACACCTGAAGGTATAGAGGTAGTAAACATTTCAGATATTGAAAACCCATATTTTACCTGCTTTTGGACTTTTTCAGAAAATCAATTATATTTTTCAGGGCTATGGGGAAGTTCAAATTCAAATATTAAATTATACAATGATTATCTATATTGGGGAACCCCAAACGATGGAATCTACAAATATTCTTTTTATAATGGTACTATTGAATTTATAAATAACGAACAAACTCATACAAACCATAGAATAGGAATAAAATGGATTAACATAGTTGATGACTATATTTTTATTCCTACAGAAAATGATGGTATTTATATATATAACTTATCAAATATTGGGTTACCAGAAATTGAAAATACATTATTAGATAGCTTTAGAATATGTGGTAGTAAGGTTCTTTCAAACAAACTATATAGCACATATGTGAATAGAGATATTGTTATAAGACTATGTTTATTTGATATTTCAAACCCTCAGGAGCCTATTTTACAGTCTGATTTTGAAACTCAAGATGGATTCGGAATCCCTGTTCTTATTATTAATAATAATGAGCCTGATATGTTGTATTGCTTTTATTGGTGGTGGGGTGCTCCACATCAAAAAATAGTAAAATATGATATGACCGATCCAACAAATCCAGAAATTGCCTTTGAATATATATTTCCTACATTTACAAATGGTGTAGGCTTTTTTTATAATGAGTATTTCTACGTACTGGAGGTGTATTCATATCCTTACCAGGATTTATTTATTTACGGAGGATTTGAAGAAAATGAACCTGAGTTAGTACATACAATAAATAATTTTGGTCCAGATTACGGGATTACATTAAATAAGGTTGAGAACTATGCACATATGGAGTCTGCTCTTTTAGAACCTTATCCGGAAAAATTCTATATATTTGAAACACCTTTCCAATTAATGGAAAAATTTTCAACAGAATACTCTCTTCAATCATTTAGTTTTATTAATGACGATATTCTGTTTCAAGTATATGGATATTGTATTGGTTTATTTGATTTATCCGGTAATCCTTCAGGATATCTGGAAAGTTTTGATTATATTTATTTCAATGGATGGGCTCCATATTTAAATTTTTATACTCAAAACAACAATAACTATTTTATCAGCACACAAGTAGAATGTGCTTCAATCTATTCTTATAATTTAAATCAATCAATTGATGATGAAAATATTTACAACAATGAGATTTATTTATCCTCTTTCCCCAATCCCTTCAGCAGTTCCACTACTATATCTTTTTTCAACACAAAGCCCTCAAAGAACACAAAGATAAAAATCTATAATGTAAAGGGACAGCTGGTTAAAGAATTCAAAAGGCAAAAGACAAAAGGCAAAATTGAATGGAATGGTATAGATAATAATGGCAATAAATTATCAGATGGAATTTATCTTTATCAATTAGTAAATAAAGATTATAAATCAGAAATTAAAAAAATGCTCCTACTTCGTTAAAATTTCGTAGGATAAATTCTGCTGAGATAAAACAAGCAAATCAAATTAAAAAAGGACAAGAAGGTATTCATTCTTATCCTTTTTTAAACCTTGCCCAATTGCCTATCGACAACTGCCAACTGCCAACCGCAAACTGTCTACAGCCAACTGCCTACTGCCAACTTATTTTATATGGTAAAATCAACTGAACGGGTTCTTGGGTTGCCATCTTAATTAAATTTTTCTGATCAATAACATCTTCAAAAAGACCTTCATTAGTGTTCATTAAATATAATTCAACGATAGTCCCAAAATCAAATAAATCTCCCTCTTTTAAGATATCAATTAGTCCTTTCTTCGCTGGTAAAACAAGTATGGAATAATCTTCGACTTCTGCTAATTCTGCTGATTTTGCAATAGCATCATCAAGACCGCCAAGCTCATCTACAAGTCCAACCTTTACAGCTTCAATCCCTGTCCATATACGACCCTGGGCTATTTTTTCAACTTCAGTAAGAGTCATTTCTCTACCTTCGGCAACTAAATCCTTAAATTCATTATACATATCTTCCATTTCATAAGTCAGAGATTTAATATCTTCTGGTGATGCTGCAAAATTAGGTGATAAGTATGTGGCATATTTTCCTCTTTTTATTTGGTAGGTATTTATATCAGCCCATTCCCGCAACTTTTGCCAGTTTGGAATAATACCTACAACTCCGATAGAACCGGTTAAAGTATTTGGCTGTGCAAAAATATAGTCAGCTTTACAAGAAATCCAATAACCACCAGAAGCTGCCATATTTCCCATTGAAACCACAATAGGTATCTTAGCATTAACCTCTTCTAATTTATTCAAAATAATATCGGAAATTAAAGCACTTCCTCCCCCACTATTAACTCGAAATACCAACCCTTTTACTGATTTCATTTTTTGGACTTTACCTAATTCTTTTATGATATTCTTTTCAGTAATTTTACGATAATCACTACTAAATCCATCATCAAAATCTGACATCACAATCAAGCCTTGAGCATAAATAACCGCAATTTTATTTTGTGAATATTTTTTGACTTTTCCAGTATAGTCCTTAAAATTTACTATGGGATTATTCTTAAGGACAATATTCTCAAACTCTTTTTCATAACTTAAGGCATCAACTAATTTAAAATCTAAAGCTCTTTGACCAGAAATCACAAATTCAGGTCTGTTTTCCATTATTTCTTCTATCTGACTATCTGAAAATTTTTGTGTTTCAACCAGGTCGTCTATATATTGATTATACAAACCATCAATAAAATTGGTAAAACTTTCTCGAAGAGGTTCTGACATCTTCCTTCTATTGAATATTTCTCCCGAACCCTTATACTTGCCTTGATGTAAAACAGTGAATTCAATCCCAATTTTATCCAAAAAACCTTTATAATAACTAATCTCAGCTCCAATACCAGCTAATGCTATACCAGCAGAAGTTGAAGGATTTAGGAAGATAGAATCAGCAGTTGATGCAAGATAATATCCCTTATCAAGTGTAATATCAATATAAGCATAGATTTTTTTCCCGGATTCTTTAAAGTCTAATAGCTTATCCCGCAATTCTTTTGTAAACGCCCAACCAGCCCTATAGAATTCAGGTTTAAGAATTATACCTTTAATTCGAGAGTCTTGCTTAGCTGTATTAAGTTTTCTGCAGATATCTCCAATTGAAATTTTTTCCTTTAAGAAGAAAATACCTTCATATTCATTATGATCGTGATGCAAACCACCAAGTGAAAGTTCGAGATAAGTGTTAGGTTTTATTACAATCTTTTTCTTGGCTGGTACGGATTTTACCAAAATTATTACAAATATTACAAAAAGAAAACCAATAACAGCAAAAATCCAGAGTATTACTTTTCCTGCTTTTTTCATTTTTTATCCTCCTATCCGCCAGCTGGCGGATTGTCACTAACTGATACGAATGAATACTAATTTTTTTATTCTTTAAGTTAATATTAGTTAGTAATAATTTATATCTTTCTGTGGC
The DNA here is from genome assembly GCA_030628975.1 of Candidatus Cloacimonadota bacterium. Classification (GTDB taxonomy): domain Bacteria; phylum Cloacimonadota; class Cloacimonadia; order JGIOTU-2; family JGIOTU-2; genus JAGMCF01. The sequence continues at coordinate 3,512 of DAOVPZ010000054.1, read as the reverse complement.
TGATTAAATCAGTCAAGTTAATAAATTCTTGAATGCTTAATTCTTCTGGTCTTCTTGAAAAATCAATTTGGGATTTGGAAGTGTTTTTCATAAGAATTTGATAATCGTTCTTATCTAAATAATTTCGCAAACTGCTTCTTAACATCTTTCTTCGGTGTTGGAATGTATAATCTATAATTTTCCATAGAAGTTCCTCATTTTTAATTTTAGTAATCTCATCTTTAGGAATCAATTGAATAACAGCTGAGGTTACTTTCGGCTTTGGTTTGAAAAGGTGAGAAGGAATTTTAAACAGCTTTTTCACTTCAAAATAAAACTGTGTTTTAATAGACAATCTACTATAATCCTTACATCCTGGTTTGGCAATAATTCTGTCCGCAACCTCATCTTGAATCATTATAGTGATTGATGAAAATAACTCCCGACTTTCAATAAGCTTGAAAATAATTGGAGAAGTTATCTGATATGGAAGATTGGCAACGACTTTTACCTTTTCATTCTTGGTATATTTTGTAAAATCAACATCAAGAATATCCTGGTTTATCAACCTCAATCTTGGATTGGATAATTTATCTTTTAAAAAATCAAACCATTGTTTATCAATTTCAAAAGCAATTAGTTTATTGCAATTTTTTAAAATCTGTTCTGTTAGAATTCCACTACCAGGTCCAATCTCCCAGACAATATCATTCTCAGAAATTTGTGCATATTTAATGATCTTTTTTGCAATGTTTTTATCAACCAGGAAATGCTGACCAAGAGATTTTTTATAATTCATTGATTTAATCGTGGAGGTTTCAGAAAAAAATTAATCATTTAACAAGTTAACCAATTTACTAATTCACCAGTTAACTACTCCACAACAATACTAACTAACTTTTTGGGTATAACAATTATTTTTTTTATTGTTTTCCCTTTTGTATATTTAAGCACCTTTTCATCAGATAATGCCAGTTTCTCAACTTCTTCATTGGGTGTCTCCACTCCAACAACAATCTTGCTTCTTATTTTTCCATTAATTTGAACGACATATAGTAATTCATCCTTAATTAAAAATTTATTATTGTATGCAATCCATCCAGATTCAAATATTGATTGTTTGTGACCAAACACCTGCCATATTTCTTCTGCAATATAAGGAGCAAAAGGTGAAAGGAGTTTAGGAATGACTTCAATAGATTCTCGATAAATTGCTTTTTCAATCTCTGAACTATCTTCATCTATATTGAAACTTGTAACATTATTAAGATGTTCCATAATAGCTGCAATAGCAGTATTGAATTGCATTCTATCTTCAATATCTTGTGTTACTTTCTTTATTGTATGATGAGTGCTGTATCTTAGATTTCTTAATGCTTGAGAGACTTCAATATCTTTATCATATTTTTTAGGACAATGCTTGAGAAAACCCTTTTTCTCAGAAACCAACATCCAAATACGATTAAGAAAACGGAATGCACCTTTTACTCCTTCATCATTCCATTCAACATCCTTTTCTGGAGGAGATGCAAAAAGCATAAAAACACGAATCGTATCTGAACCATATCTATCAATAAAAGGTTGAGGATCAACTATATTCCCTTTTGATTTAGACATCTTTGCTCCATCTTTAGTAACCATACCCTGAGTAAGAAGATTTGTAAATGGTTCATCCGCCAGCTGGCGGACTAACCCGATATCTCTAAAAAATTTATGGAAGAATCTGGCATAAAGTAAGTGCATACAAGCATGCTCAATTCCACCAATATATTGATCAACAGGTAGCCAATGAGAAGCGATTTCTTTATCAAACGGTAGTTTATCATTTTGGGGGTCACAAAAACGAGCATAATACCATGAGGAATCAAAGAATGTATCCATTGTATCTGTTTCTCGTTTAGCTGGTTCTCCACATTTTGGACAGGTAGTATTAACAAAATCTGATACAGTAATAAGTGGGTTTTGTGTAGTTTTTCCAACCTTAACATTTTCTGGAAGTTTTACGGGTAGCTCATTTTCAGTTACTGGCACTATTCCACATTTATCACAATAAATAATTGGTATGGGAGTGCCCCAATATCTTTGCCTCGAGATACCCCAATCACGCAGACGATAATTAACCGCCTTATTTCCAATACCTTTCTGTTCCATCCATTCAGAAATCTTATCGATTGCTTCTCTACTTTTCATTCCATCAAACTGGTTTGAATTGCTCATTATGCCATCATCAATATAAGCTGATTTCATTTCTTCTAATTTGAGTGACTGGTCCCAGTTTTGTATGACAATTTTAATTGGCAATTTATACTTGTGTGCAAACTCAAAATCCCGCTGGTCATGCGCAGGCACACACATAACAGCACCACTTCCATATTCCATAACAACATAATTACCAACCCAGATAGGAATCTCTTTGTCGTTCACTGGATTAATTGCATACTTGCCTGTGAATATCCCTTCCTTTTCTGTATCTTCAGCAGTGCGTAAAATTTTATCTTCATTAATAATCCTATTTACAAACTCATCAATTTCTTTCTCGTATGGACTGCCTATTTTCAATTTTCTCACAAGTGGATGTTCAGCAGCAAAAACCATATATGTGCATCCAAAAATTGTATCTGCACGAGTTGTAAATACCGGGATTATGTCATTACTTTGTGCAATCTTAAAAAATATTTCAGTCCCAATGCTTTTCCCAATCCAATTTTTCTGCATTGTTATAACTCTTTTAGGCCAATTCCCAAGTTTAGAATGGTCTAACAGTTCTTCAGCATAATTTGTGATTTTGATAAACCATTGTTCAACTTCCCTTTGTTCTACTTTAGTTTCACATCTCCAACAATATCCATGCTCTGCTTGTTCATTTGCAAGGACTGTCTGACAAAAAGGGCACCAGTTCACAAAAGATGACTTTCTATAAATAAGACCTCTTTCATACATCTTAAGAAAAATCCATTGATTCCAACGATAATATTCTTCATCACAGGTAATAATTTCCCGATCCCAATCATATCCAAAACCAACCGCATGGAACTGAGCTCGCATCTTCTCAATATTTTGGTAAGTAGTAATCTTTGGATGAGAATTATTTTCAATAGCACAATTCTCTGCAGGCAATCCAAAGCTATCATAACCCATTGGTTGCAGGACTTTATATCCATGCATAATTTTATAACGAGCAATAGCATCAGCAATTGAATAATTAGAAACATGACCCATATGAAGTGCACCTGATGGATATGGAAACATAGAAAGCAAATAATACTTCGGTCTCTTGTCCTGTTCGGTTACATAAAACAATCTTTTCTGTTCCCAGAAATTCTGCCACTTTTTTTCAATCTCTTGAAAAGGATATTCCATTTAACCTCCAGTTGACAAAGAATCTAACTTATTTGGTTATTCAAAAAAAATAGTGCTTATTTTAGTCAACTTTTTTCGATAAAATTACTATATTACTAATAATTCTATAAATAAAGAAAATCTTATCATTAAAAATATTGACATAAAATTTTTTACATAATTAAAAAGATTTT
>DAOVPZ010000093.1 GCA_030628975.1 Candidatus Cloacimonadota bacterium | reverse complement strand
TTATATTCAATAAGATATTCACCATTATCGAAAAAGTATTCCACTGATTTTGGTGGATGAGTTTTGGATACAATATGACCATATTGGTTTAAACTTACAGATAGGCATAAGCTAAATGGAAAAGTTATAAAGATAATAAAAATTACCAATCGCTTTTTCATAATAGAGTATCTCCTTTATAATTTTTTACTCATTATAAAAATACATAAAATTTGATATTTTTATTAATTGGATTTTGCATATCACTTTTTTAAAAATAAAGCAATAAAGTTTGTCAAGAAAATCCAAAAATATTAAAAATTTGACTTAAAATAATAAAGAAAAATTTTATGTTAAAATAATATTTTATATATAGGGAATTTAATAATGAGCGCAAAAGATGATATTATTGCAATATTGGAAAAAGAAGCAAGAGCAATTTTGGAGATTTCAGAAAAAGTCGATGAAAACATTAATAAGGCAATAGATGTTATTTACAATTGCAAAGGAAAGATTGTAGTTACAGGTATAGGAAAAACTGGTATAATAGCCAGAAAGATTTCAGCAACATTTGCAAGCACCGGTACCCCTTCAATTTATCTTCATCCTGCTGAAGGAATTCATGGAGACCTTGGAATGGTAGATCATAACGATGTAATTCTGATGATTTCTAATAGCGGTGAAACTCAGGAATTGATTGATATGATACCTTATTTTAAAAAGCATGAAAATAAGATAATTTGTCTAACGAGTAATTTTGAATCTACCTTAGCAAAGGTTAGTGATGTAACCTTAAATATAGGAGTTTCAAAAGATTATGAGCCATTAGGACTTGTTCCTATGGCAAGCACTACCACTGCTTTAGCAATGGGAAATGCTCTTTCTACAGTGATATTGCGAAAAAAAAATTTTAAAGAAGAAGATTATGCTATACTTCATCCGGGAGGAATAATAGGAAAAAAACTGCTTTTGAAAGTCAATGATGTTATGCATTCTGGGGAGGAAAATCCTGTAATTGATGAAAATCACAATTTGAGAGAAGCAATTCTTATTATGACCTCCAAGGGACTTGGTTGTGTCAGCATTGTAGATAATTTGGGAAAATTAATTGGCATCATTACTGACGGTGATTTACGAAGAATTTTACAAAAATATGGAAATCCATTAGAATTAGAAGTAAAACAGTTAATGACAAAAAAACCAAAATTTGTTACACCTAAAACACTTGGAATAAATGCATTAGAGTTAATGGAAAAACATGCCATAACTATGATACCTGTTGTTAATGATAAAAATGAACCTATTGCCATGCTCCATATGCATGACCTTATAAAAGCAGGAATTGTTGAAAACATAAAAAATTGCTCACACTAGAATTACTAATTAGTTGAATTAAAAAAAATGTTTTTGTTAACAGTTTTCTTATGGTGAAGAAATTGGAGGAAAAATGGCTTTTGATTTGAAAGGTAAAAGCTTATTAACATTAAAAAATTTCTCAAAAGAAGAGATTAATTATTTACTTTATCTTGCAATTCAACTTAAAAATGCCAAGAAGAATGGTTCATTAAAGAAGAAGCTTGATGGCAAAAATATCGCTTTGCTATTTGAAAAAACTTCCACCCGAACTCGCTGTGCTTTTGTAACCGCTGCTTATAATGAAGGTGCTCATGCTGAGTTTTTGGGAAAGAACGATATTCAGTTTGGAAAGAAAGAATCTGTTGCTGATACTGCGAGAGTTCTGGGCAGAATGTTTGATGGAATTGGTTTTCGTGGCTTTAAGCAGGAAACTGTTGAAACTCTTGCGAAATATTCTGGAATACCTGTATGGAATGGTCTTACTGACCTTTATCATCCCACACAAGCACTTGCAGATTTTATGACTATCCAGGAGAAATTTGGCTTTCTTAAGGGTGTAAAATTTGCCTTTGTTGGTGATGGCAGAAATAATGTTGCTAATTCCTTAATGATAGGTGCATCTAAAATTGGAATTGATTTTAGTGTTGTTGGTCCAAAATCTTTATTTCCACAAAATGAATTAGTGGCTGAATGCAAAGAATATGCAATTGGGAGTGGTGCAAGTATTATGGTAACTGAATCAATCGAAGAAGGTGTTAAAGGTTGCAAGGTTATATATACTGACATCTGGGCTTCTATGGGTGAAGAAGATAAAATTCAAGAAAGGATCGAACTGCTAAAGCCTTATCAGGTTAATATGGATATGATAAAGATGGCAGAAAATGATAATGTGATTTTTATGCATTGCCTTCCTTCTTTTCATAATCTTGAAACAGAAATTGCAAAGAAATATCCAGATATATGTGAAGTAACCGATGAGGTTTTTGAGAGTAGATATTCCAGAGTGTTTGATGAAGCAGAAAACCGTGTTTGGACAATTCAAGCTGTTATGGAAGCAACTCTGTGAGTGGCAGTCAGCAGCAGCAGTGGCAAAAGGCAAAAAAAGATTAAAGATTGAAAGATTAAAGATTAAAGGTAAAAGATTAATTGGAAAACGGAAAATGGAATCTGGAAAAGATGATTCAAGATTTGAAGTTAAAATATTATTTTCGTTGATTCTCGGTGTTTACCCCGTGAAATATTTTGTTTGTAAATTCTTCTACCCTTTTAATAAGTTATTATTTCACGGGGTGAATCGTTGGTTAATTCTCTTAGGAGGACGGAAAAAGTAAAAGGCAAAAGGCAAAAGGTAAAAGGCAAAAGTGAAAGGGAAAATATTTTGTTGTGTTGTTCTTCTTTTTCTTTTCTTTAATCTTCTTCAAGCAGAAAATTGGAAATTATCATACAAAGTAGATATTCCAATAATTGTATCATCTTTAGGTTTGGATTTCTGTGCTGAATTGTATAAAAGAAATATAGAAGGGCTTACTGACAATCAAATATTAAATCTTAATAAAGATGATATTTTCTTTTTAGATAGATTTGCCACAGATTTGTATGATTTGAATTTGAAAGAAGTAAGTGATTATACCGTTTATACAAACTTTCTAATCCCAATTGGAACCTCACTTCTTATTGATAAAGAGAGTTTTCTTTCAGATATGGTTATTTACTGTGAGACAATGTATTTACAAGCTGGTATAACAAAATGGTGTAAGTTTTTGACCAAAAGGAATCGTCCATATACATATAATGATCAAGCAGATAGTTCAAGACAAGATAATCGTGATGCCAGATTTTCATTTGTCTCTATGCACACTACAACTGCTTTTTCTGCAGCAGTTTTTGGCTCTTATCTATATCAGGAGAGAGGGGGACAATATCCGACTTTATTCTGGATTGCTAATCTTTCCTTAGCTGCTGCAACAGGTATCTTAAGAGTTGCTAGCGGGGATCATTTTCCAACTGATATAATATGTGGCGCCATTATTGGTTCTGCTTTTGGATATTTGATTCCAATCCTGCATAGAGTAAAAGATTCAAAAGTATCTTTTCGTTTTACAGGAAATTCAATTTTTCTATCGATGAAAATATAGATTCTTTACAAAGACCTTCAATCCGCCCCGCCTTCCAGGGTATTACGGTGGGCAGACAGCTGGCGGATTGAAGGTCTCACATTTTAATAAAAAAATCCCCAAGGATACCTCACCACGGTGATTTTCTTAAATAATAGAATTATTTTTATATACCTCTTAAGATGGGGTACTTATCTAAAACAATCCATTTATTAATTTCCAGATATAGTTTCTTGTATTCTATGTGATACTATTTATATATAGATATAGAAACTCTATCCAAAATTTTGGATGTATCATTTTTGTGGGGATTTTACGAAAAGAACTAAATTTCTTGACAGATAACTCCAACAAAATTAATTAAATTTTTTAATGAGTTCTATTAAAATATAGATTAGTATAAATTATATTCAGAGAATTATATAAATGTCTGAGTTGGAAAATTAAGTGAGTTATTATCTTAAAATTTTCAAGAAAAAATTACAAAAGGAGTAAAAGATGAAAAAAATGATTTGTTTAATATTATTTTTACTGGTTATTTCAAGTGTTGCTTTCACCCAATCTATAGAACTTGAAGTATTATTTGTAGGTGAGTATGAGATTTTTTATCCTTCTAGTTTAGATAAAAATAATCCACAAAACCAACCTTTACTTTTTGTAATGCAAGTTACAAATAATGATATGATAAACTCTCAAAGTTGCAAATTATCTCTTTCATTCAGTTCTAGTTCTCCTGATTTTCCTAATATTTTAACAAGAGATCAGGGTATAATAACGCATGATTATACTATGCTTGGCAGCACAAATCCAGATTCTTTGGTTTTGGGTCCGGGACAATCAGTAACCTTTTCTAATCGAGATCTCATTAGATCTGAGATGAAAATAGCAGGAAATTGGAATGATATTTTAGATGATCCTGCAAATCAGGTTTTCAAAGATCATGTTTCGGGTGATGGATTTCTTCCAGCATGTCAATATATTTTTACTTTATATGCAGTGGATCCTAATGTTACTGACGATATTAATGATGAAGATATTTATGATTCCGTAATAGCAACTGTTAATATTACTAATCCAAGTAGTGTGGAGCTTATTACACCAGGTGAATCTTTTAGTAATAGTCCTCCATTAATTGTTGGAAATTCGCCAATATTTGGTTGGTTCTCACCTGGTTCAGAATTTCGTTTTGAAATTTATGAAATATTACCAGGTGAAACTGCAGAGGATGTTGTAAATAAAACTCCACATCATGCACAAGATGGAATAACTGATTATATCTATCTATATTCAGGAAGTTATCCTGAATTGCAACCAGGTCAGCCTTATGGTTGGAGAGTTATTCGTACTGTTTATACTACATTAGGTGAAATTTATATAACAAGTGAATTATTTTGCTTTATTATTGAACTTGCTCCAGGAGGCAACCCACAATCACAAAATATAATTACTTTTTTAGAAAATTTGCAAAATTTTGGAATCAACATTCCAGGCTTGAATATAGGGCAATTTTCACCTACTGGTGGGATTTATCTAAATGGCGTACTTATTAGTCCAGAAGAATTATTAAATTTATTAAATGCCATTCTTAGTGGTGAGGTTACAATTGTTATTGAATAATAATATAAATTATAGAATATTATCTGGAGGTAGTATGAAAAAGTTTCTTGCTTTACTATTGATAATACTTGTTAGTGTTATTTTAATATACGCAAAAGAAAGTTCACCTGCTGCTTTGGTTTTAAAAGCAAATGGTGAGATATTATTACACAGAGATAACGAAAGTAGTCGAGTTGAGAGCGGTGAAGTGCTTTATTCAGGAGATGAGTTGA
>DAOVPZ010000080.1 GCA_030628975.1 Candidatus Cloacimonadota bacterium | reverse complement strand
TTTCCCTTTTACATACACCTGCTTAACTATATTTTCACTCCCACAATAAATCATCTTTGACAAAATCTTTTTTGCTTCTAAAAGAATATCATTATCCTTACAATCATTAAGTTTCTGATAGTCAATAACCAGAAAATCTGCTTACTTCCCTTTTTCCAAACTGCCTGTTTCATTTTCTATTGACAATGCTGTTGCTCCACCAAGAGTTGCAAGATAAAATACTTCTTCTGCTGTAACTGGTTTATATTGTTCTTTGGGATTCACAAAATTAATCGTTTTTGATGTCTCAATCACCTCTTTCATTTCATTGAACATTGAAAAGCTATAACCTCCAGCGACATCAGTGCCCAACCCAACGGACCAAATGAACATGCTGGGAAGAAATAATGTATTTATGATAATCGTGTTGAATATTTGCAAGGTTATTCACCAGGTCTCTCTGGTGATGGTCGAAAACCATAATGATAGCACCTGCAACTTCTTTATCTTCCGCCCATTCCTGCTTGATGAGTTTATCTCTTATCAGGTCTGCAATGGCATTGGAACGGTTTGTGTAATTCTCTTTTTTGATGTGTTTATCGAACTTCTTTAGAAGCCCTTTTCCCAGCGAAAAACCAAACCTTATTAAGTCGGACATTTTTTCTCCTTCGTGTTACGAATGACAGGAAAGTGTTACGTAGAATTTATGTCAATAAGAAATTTTCTTAGCCAAGAATTGCACGAAGGAAACACGAAGGTAAAACGAAAGAAATGGTTTATTGGTTTTTCTTTCTTACCGCTGGTTCAATCCGGCAGTAGCTGGATGAACCGAAATATTTAGTTCAGGATGGAAAGTTTAAGAAATTAGATAATATAGATATTAAAAATTTATTCTAATATAATTTCCATAATTAGAGTTATCAATGAGATTTTTTTTTGCAATATCAAAAAAGTAATTGAATATTTTATCATAATACTCTAACTCAGATTTAGTATTTTTTTTATAATGTTTTGAGAATATATCAATAAATCTTTTCCTCTCATTGTAAAATGATAATAAATATTCTTGAATCTCCTTTTCCTGAGAATTATCAAGATGTTTATATAAGCAATCTAAACACAACTTGTTTGGACTTACTTTCCTTAAATCGCTATAATGAAAATCATCGTATTCAATAGGATTATTACAGTCTTTACAGTAATATATCTTGTGTATATTAGGATATTTACTTAATTTTCGATTAATCAGATTTTTAGGTTTAGGTAATAAGTTAGGTGTAAACTCAATTTTAATTAAAATCTCCTGATATACTTCGTCTCTATAAAACCTAGTGATGTTTGATTTTTTTTCACGCACAAATAAGAAAATACCAGATCCACCAATTATAAAACTAATAAAAAAAAAATGTTTTACATACATTTCTTGTAGATTCATAAGGAGCGTCGTGTGCTACACTTCCAGGTGGTCTACGGTAATGTGAACTTACATAAGTCCCATCTCTCCTATAATAACCTCTAACATGAACACTATATGGTGTGAGATGTTTTCCTGCTTCGGTGTAAAAGTGTAAGCTAATTATAAAAATAATAATGCTAATTGGTAATAAAATATGAATCTTTGATACAGAAAATCTATGCATTAATATTCTATAATTTGAAGGATATGACATCTTAATTATTTGTTATACAATTTATAGTGCATATTCTATATCATCAACTTCTCTTTCTAAATCGTCAAATGCTGATTCAACACCATCTGCAGCACTTTAAACTTCGGGAACATTATCTCTCCAATTTTCATAATAAAAATCGTCTACTTCACTTTTGAGATCATAAATAGCTGATTTTAAATCTTGCATTTTCGATACGATATCTTCAAATTCACTTTCAATATTCTCTATTTTACTTTGAGCTTCTTCTAGCTCATATTCAAGCTCCTCAATCCTACTTTCCCTAAATGCTGAAAGAAAGATTATAGATAGAAAGATGATTATTAGCCGTTCCATATATTTCTACCCTCATAACATTTTTTCGAATGCTAAGATTTTATTAGAATAACCCTTTTATATATTAAAACATAATTTTCTGTCTATTGCAGTAGATTTTTGAACCTTAATAGTAGAAATTTTGTAAAGATGATTCATAAAGTATGTTTTGAATTATTAAATAACACTAAAGGACTTAACTCAACACTTCCTGGATTACGTTTTTTTACTTCTGCTTTTCCGATAATTTTAATCTTTCCAATTGGAATATCTCCAAAATGTACAATTGATTCATTCCACCCATTTTGTGATCTATCCTTTTCAATAAAACCGCATGGATTATTTATTTCAATAATGTACAAAATATCTTCTTTTTTAAGGTTTCTCATGTCAGCTAATGCTTCACCATATTTTTTAAAAATAATATTAGGGTTTTCAGATTCAAATAAACAAATAATTTCTCTTTCTTTATAAGGTTCATATTCATTACAACTAGTTCTTAAATATCTTTCTTCTTGAATGGAATTTAATTCTTGTTTTGAGATAATTCTAAAATAATGCATTTTGCTAAATTTCAGGATTAAGAGTATTATAATGGCTTGTTAATTTATCTAAAATTTTTTTATTAAGAAATTTATACTCTGGCTTTAATTCGAATTCTTTATAAATTAATGATAAGGTTTTGATTAAACCTTGTGATAAAAGCAGGATTCGTTCTGGAATCATTCTACCATTAAATTCAGATGGCATTATTGCTTTCACAATACTTCCTTTAATATTTAAGTAATCTTGTCCAGTTGTTGATGAAGGATGTGCACTTTCAGACCAATTTCTATACAATAGTTCATACTCTTTTGTTAAATCTAATTCTTTGGCTTTCTCCTCAGCTGATATTGATTTCCATTTGAATTTTTCATAATCAGTATTTGAATCAATTTTCTTCAAATACTCTTTTACTTTTTCTATTTCTTTTTGTGTTTTATTAATTTGAACTTTAATTGTTTCTTTAGTTTCTTTATTAATGTATTTTAAAATAATATATCTTCTTCCTAAATATTTTTGAAGCTCATCCAAATTAAATTGATTAGATCTTATTTCAGGTTTTTGACATATAAAAACCAGATTAACATAAGTTTCCCAAAAGCTTCTCAAGATTAAATCGGACTCGCGCAAGTAATTTTTCTTGATTAAATAAAATGCTACAGTTGACAAAGAAAACAATTTTGACAAATGGAAAAATATAATTCCCAAATATAAATTATTTTCATAATTCAACTCGATATTTACTAATAATTTTTTGGTAACATGATTAATATTCCTTAATAAAATAAAAAATTTAATATTCTTAAAAAATTTCATTTTCCTCAATCCAATTTGAAAATAAAATATCAAATCTTACCTGTCAAACATTTTGTTTTCATATTTAAAATTTAAATAACTCTTTTCCCTTTTACATACACCTGCTTAACTATATTTTCACTCCCACAATAAATCATCTTTGACAAAATCTTTTTTGCTTCTGAAAGAATATCATTATCCTTACAATCATTAAGTTTCTGATAGTCAATAACCAAAAAATCTGCTGACTTGCCTTTTTCCAAACTACCTGTTTCATTTTCTATTGACAATGCTGTTGCACCACCAAGAGTTGCCAGATAATATGCTTCTTCTACTGTAACTGGTTTATATTGTTCTTTGGGATTCACAAAATTAATCGTTTTTGATGTCTCAATCACCTCTTTCATTTCATTGAACATTGAAAAACTATAACCCCCAGCAACATCAGTGCCCAAACCAATAGTCAAATCTTTCTCTTCCAACTTCCTATATCGCATAATACCACTTGAAAGAAATCGGTTAGCAGTTGGACAATGACTTATCTTTGTGCCTGTCTTTTGTAAAGTTTCTATTTCCTGTTTATCTAAATAAATGCAATGAGCCATAATTGTCTTTTCTGATAAAATTCCTGCTTTATAATAAATTTCAGTATAATTCTTAAACTCTGGATAGAGTTTTTTAATGAGTTCTATTTCTGTTTTGCTTTCTGCTAAATGGGATTGAATATAGATATTGTATCTTTTTGCCAATTTTCCAATACCTTTAAGCATTTGAAAGGAACAGGAAACAGCAAATCGAGGAGAAAGTACATAACGCAATCGGTCTTCATCATACCCATCCCATTTTTCAATCAGCCCTTGTGAATCCTGCAAAGACTTTTGTGTGTCTTCCAGCATATTTTCAGGAACTTCACGGTCCATCATAACTTTACCAATAAACGTCCTGATTCCACTTTCCTTAGCAGATTGGAATGCAATATCAGTAGCTTGTTTATGGATTGTTACATAAGTGGATGTAGTTGTTGTGCCATTCTTTAAAAGCTTATGAAAAAAAATACCTGAATATTTTTGTGCAAATTTTTTATATCTAAATTTATCCTCATATGGAAAAACCAATTCATTAAGCCAGGTAAAAAGATTGGTGGAAGAAAGTCCAATCAAAGGAAATTGGGGCAGATGATTATGGATATCGATAAAACCAGGACAAATTAACTTATCAAAAAAATTGTAAAATGAAAAATTCCTATATTTATTTCGTAGATCATTTTGACCAATTTCTAAAATTTTCCCCTTTTCAGAAATTGCAAGATAGCCAGGATTTAGGAAGAAAATCTTGCTTTTCGAAATTGGAGATAAAATCTTCCCTTTAAAAATTGAACCCATATTTTAGTTTGAAATTTCTCGTTACCAACACAGTATTTAATCCCCTTCTTGATTTTCTTTCTCTTCCTCACTAATTCTGATAATTGTTTCACCTTTTTTTATTAACCCAAGTTCTCGCGCCTTTTTTTCTATAATTTTCTCATCTTCTCTTTCTAATCTGTCTTTTTCGACTTTTAATTTCTTTTCCTCTTCTTTATATGTTTCAATTAGGTTTTGTGTTTGCTTAATTTGTATCTTCCCCTTTATGATTTTTACCAAGCTATATTTATCAATAAAAAGAAACCATATTAATCCAATTATTATAATAATCAAGATGATTTTCAGACCTGTTCTTTTCTTCCGTCTCACTTATTATTTTCCTTAGTTGGAGGGAAAAAGATTCTTAAAATTATATATTTTTAAACAAATCTTTCCCCAAGAAAATGGCTGATTCACCCAATTCTTCTTCAATCCGCAAAAGTTGGTTATATTTTGCGTTCCTATCAGAGCGACACATAGAGCCGGTCTTTATCTGTCCACAATTTGTTCCTACAGCAAGCTCTACTATTGTTGAATCACAGGTTTCTCCAGAACGATGGGAAACAATAGTGGTAAAACCTGATTTTTTTGCTAATTCAATTGTATCAATGGTTTCAGTGAGAGTCCCAATTTGATTTAACTTTATAAGGATAGAATTTGCAGATTTCTCCTTAATCCCTCTTTCCAGCCTATTTCTATTTGTCACAAAAATATCATCCCCAACAATCTGGATTTTATCTCCCATCTCTTGAGTCATCATTTTCCAGCCTTTCCAATCATCTTCAGCTAATCCATCCTCAATTGAGACAATTGGATATTCTTTTATCCAACCTTTATACATTCCTATCATATCTGAACTTGAAAGTTTTCGTTTTGAGTCAATCAATAATTTATACTTTCCATTCTTAAAAAATGTAGATGAGGCAGCATCAATAGCGAGTACAATATCTTCTCCTGGTCTGTATTTTGCTTTTTCAATTCCTTTAATGATTAATCTAAAAGCTTCTTCATTGGATTTCAGGTCTGGTGCGAATCCTCCTTCATCACCGACTGCGGTGCTATACTTCTTGCTTTTTAGGACTTCCTTTAGGCAATGAAAAGTTTCAGAAGCCATTTGTAACGACTGTTTAAAGGACGAAGCACCAATAGGCACTATCATAAACTCCTGGATATCAACACTATTATCAACATGTTTACCACCATTAAGCACATTAAACATTGGAATTGGCAGAATTTTCGCATT
>DAOVPZ010000145.1 GCA_030628975.1 Candidatus Cloacimonadota bacterium | reverse complement strand
AATGAAATACTCTCAAGCAATTGATTATTTATTATTCACAATTAAAAATACAAAATTTAAAGGTATGAATAAAATCACCCAAACATTCAGGATAGAGTATTACAAATTAGTAAAACGGATTTTGAAAGAGCAAAGACAGATAATTAAATGCTATGCAGGAATTCTTTCTGTTCACATTGCACCAAATGGAGATGTATGGCCCTGTTGCATTCTGGCAAAAGTTATAGGTAATCTAAAAGAATATAATTATAACTTTCGTAAATTATGGTTAAAAAATCAAAAGTTGAATGAGGAACGAAAAAGAATCAGAACTGAAAAATGTTTTTGCCCGATGGCAAATGCCTCCTATACAAATATGTTAATGAATAATAAAATCGCAATAAAGGCAATGTTAAGATTATTCATAAAATAACTACTATGATACAAACCGCGAATAAACCCCGTTAGATATTCAGTTTTTATTTCTATCTCCGCCCTTATAATAAAATTATCTTACGGGGTGAACGCAAATCTTCGCTAAAGTTTAATTCTTTTAATTTGTTTTGTTTGGCATTTTTCAAATTCGGGTTACAAATCGGACTTGACTTGACGGGCGATAGCCAGTTGAGTCGAGAACGATTATACAGCAATTCTCGGCTCATCCCGAAAGCCTTCGGGACGAGCCAAGTCTTGCTTTTGAACTTTAAGTTCGTCATGGAGTGGTCCATGACGACTCCTCAAAAATGGCTTATATGAAAAATATCAAGATTGAGAAAAATTTTTCCATTCAAGAAGGCTCCTTTGTTTATACAGACTTTTTTGAAAACACTTCGGAAAAGGTGGCATTAGTTTTCCAGACTTCAGAAAAAGGTCTTCTTCCTGAAAAGGCAATGACTTTACTTGTTCAAGTTTTTAAAGAATACTTTTATCAATATGATTATGAAATAAAAGAGCGGTTACGAAAGACTGCTATTGAAATGCATTGGCGTCTTGCAGCTTTTTTCAAACGAGAAAATCAAAAGTTTGAAATATCAACAGTAATCCTAATTATCAAAAATGATATTGTTTATGCTATTCAAT
This sequence comes from Candidatus Cloacimonadota bacterium, assembly GCA_030628975.1. Classification (GTDB taxonomy): domain Bacteria; phylum Cloacimonadota; class Cloacimonadia; order JGIOTU-2; family JGIOTU-2; genus JAGMCF01. The sequence goes on along the minus strand of DAOVPZ010000145.1, from coordinate 2,300 downwards.
TAGGAAGACTTGTTATTATATCATTTTCTGATAAATTTGAGTATATAGGATTAGATATAAATAAAATATATGAAGAAAATTTTCAACTCCCAATTTTAGGAATTAAGGAAGATGAAATTCATATTAAGACTTATTCAGAAAAAATAATAAAAGATACAAATATTGTTGTCCTACCAGCTAAATTATCTAATGAATTTGATAAAAATATCTCAACAAAAAGTGATTTTGAAAAGCAAATTTCCCAACTAATTGAAAGTGAGCAGAGACCCATCGTAAAAATTGATATTTCAGAAAATTCCGGTAGATTACCTCATAGAAAAAGATTCAGAATTACCACAAAAGGATCTGCCATAGTTTTGGTAATTGTTATCATTATTGCTAGTTTTTATGTTTTTTTTGGCAAAAAATGGGGACAAGGAACCCTGAGTAGTGGAAAAGAATTCTTGAACGAAAAGAAAAGGTTAATTATTGATTATAGTGCTTTATTGCCGAAGATTCCACAACCAAAATTTGAAGAAGATTGGGAGCTGACTACCCCATCAAATATCACTCTAAACCCAACCTTTGATTCGGATAATATCTATCTCATTTGTGATAATACTCTTAATTGCATACGGAAGAATAGATATAAAGTAAAATGGAGCAAATCATTTCAAAATCCCATATCATCTATTAATCTATTACGAAATGAGAAAATCTTACTTATTGATGAATTAGGATTTCAATACTTGATAGAAAAGGCAAAAGGTCATATATTATGGAAGAGAGAATATCCAATTCTAATCCATAAAAAGGAAATTCAAACTCCTGAAATGATAACTATAGACTATATAAGAGATGGGCGATTGGAAAAAAATTATTACATTACTGTCGCTGGAAATATAATATCCATTATTTCTGGAGAAGATGGCAAACTGATTGCTCAAAAAGAATTTCAACACAAAATAGATTTTATCTCTGAATATGATTATGTCGAAAAATGTTTTTATTTATCATTTGGTAAAAGAATATTAAAAATAAACTTAGTTTTAGCATAGAAATTGTTATAGGGTTGCGGTTGCGCTGCTCGAATCGGTATAGGGTAAATGGCAAACGATACGACTTATGGTAGCCGTTTGACGATTCCAGCCCTGCAATCCCCGCGGACGCGGGGATTGACGATAAACGATACTCTGGAGGACAGATGAAATTAATCAAAAATGCTGCTGGCAGGTTAGTTCCTGATGAAATTGAAGGAAGAAAATTAAGACCATTTCAAGGAGCCTTTGTTGATAATGGAGGTGGTCGTAGAGCTGCAACACCTATTCCAGTTAGCAAACCTGACACCAATAAAGTGCTGAAATCCCTTAGAGAAGCTATTGAAGCAGTTAGACTTAAAGATGGAATGACAATTAGCTTTCATCACCATTTTCGTAATGGTGACTATGTAGTGAATATGGTTGTTGATGAAATCGTAAGGATGGGAATCAAAGGAATTAATTTATTTCCTTCTGCACTATTTCCTATACACGAACCATTGATTGACCACATAAAAAATGGTGTTATCAGAAACATTCAAGGAAGTATGAATGGTCCTATTGGTAATTTCGTATCACATGGTGGGATGCCAACAGTTGCGGTTTTGCGAACACATGGTGGAAGAGTAAGAGCAGTTGAAGATAGTGATGTCCATATAGATGTAGCATTTATTGGTGCTCCAAGCGCTGATGACTATGGAAATGCAAATGGTGTGGATGGACCTTCAGCATGTGGACCTCTTGCCTATTCTGCAGTTGACTGGCAATATGCGGATAAAGTTGTTATAATAACTGACAATTTGTTACCTTACCCACTTGTGCCTTTTTCAGTGCCAGCTACTCATGTTGACTATGTAGTAAAAGTAGACCGCATTGGAGACCCGGAGTTAATTGTTTCCGGGACAACACGAATAACACGATCACCGACTCGTTTGAAAATTGCTCAAATGGCTGCTGAATTTATCAAAGAGTCTCCATACTTCAAGAATGGATTTTCATTTCAAACCGGTGCAGGCGGAATCTCTCTTGCCATCACAAAAATCCTTGCAGATGTTATGCGAAAGGAAAAAGTCAAAGCAAGATTTATAAATGGTGGAGTTACAAAATTTGCAGTAGAAATGCTTCACGAAGGCTTAATAGATGTTCTTTATGATGGACAGGTTTTTGACACAGAAGCAATTGAATCATTCAGAAATGATTTAATGCATGTGGAAACTCCTATGACAATGTATGCTAATTATCATAGCAAAGGATGCTTGGTAAACCGTCAGGATATTGGATTTT
>DAOVPZ010000141.1 GCA_030628975.1 Candidatus Cloacimonadota bacterium | reverse complement strand
TACCGAATTCTGCAGTAAATCCACCAGTTTGAATAGACATATCACTTACTGCGTCTAAGTCAATACTCATACCAAAAGCATTATCAACTGGATTGGAAATAGACATTCCGTCAACAGTATAAACAATTTCACCGGAACGACCACCACGAATGTGTAAATTTTCACCAGAACCAACAGCTCCAGCTGTAACTGCAACGATTCCTTGAATATTTTCAACTGGCATATGTTCCATATCCTCAGCAGTTACAATATTCTCTGAACCTGTAATATCCTTTTCAATTAGCTTCCTTTCAGCTTTAACTGTAATACCTTCAATTTCTTTTGCAGATATTTTTAATTTAAAGTTTAATGTGGTGGTCAAGTCCAAGCTGATTTTTACATCTGTCTGCGTAACAGATTGATATCCCATCATTTGAGCTCTAATGCTATAGATACCCGGAGGAATATTGATGATCATAAATCGTCCTTTTGAATCTGTAGTAGTACCCATCTGCTTTTCTATAATTATAACAGTTACATTTTGTATAGGTTCACCAGTATCTATATTAGTTACTCTTCCCAATAGTTTTCCAGTTGTTCCAGCAGATAAGATATTAGTAAGTAGGAATAGAAATAGTATAGTTAAAGCGGTAATAAACTTTTTCATAGCTTCTCCCTTCATGTAGACTTATTTTTTTAATATTAAAAGACTACGGAACAAATTTCTATTGAAACAAATCATATGTCAACTTTTTTATAATTATTTAAGTTAAATTCAAAAATTTTAATTTTCATATTTTTCCTTTAATTGTTTTAATTGAGTTTTCTCAAACTTATTCATCTCACTACTTTCTGAAAAGCAGATAGAAAATTCTCTTTCAAAAATTATTTTCAGAATGCTTGCAAAATCTTCAAAACTTAAGGGTGAATCTAAAATTTGATTTATAGCTATAGTTTTCTGGGATAAGAGTTTTCTTAGAACTTTACGCTCTGAATTGTTATTAACAGGCAAAAAATCAGCCATTAATTCTTGATTATGATTTAATAATATTGAACCGTGTTGTAGTAAGACATTATGCTTTCTTATTTGAGCACTACCAATTATTTTTTTTTGCTTATAATGAATTTCATATTTTGAAGCGGTAGTAAAACATGGATTAGTCCAATTTTTTTGTTCCCTATTTATTGGCATACTACTTTCCAACTCTGCTGAAATGCCAATTTTTTTAAGAGTCTTAATTAATACTTCAGCGATTTTTTGATAGGATTCCAAAATTGAACCTCTTAAGATACCATTGTTTTTGGCAATAACTGCATAAGTAACTTCATCATAGTGCAGAACTGCTCTTCCACCCGTTGGTCTTCGTACAACTCCGAAGCCATATTCCTTTACCTTTTCTAAATTAATTTGTTTTTTTATATCTTGATGAAATCCAAAAGAAATCGTTGGAGGTTCCCAATCATAAACTCTGATAGTTTGTGGTGAAACACCTTTTAAGACTCCTTCCAGAATTGCTTCATCCATTGCCATATTTTCAGCAGGAGCCATCTTGCCGGAGATAATAAAGCGCCAATTTTTATTAGTCATAACGCTTTGCTGTCATAGTGGCTATCATGCCTAAGGCAGATCCCGATTTATCGGGAAAGCCGTCATAATGTTTCGCTGTCATTAGGTCATAATGCTACACTGTCATAAATTGTCATAATGCTTCGCTGTCATTAGGTCATATACTCGCTTCGCTCGTGTCATATATGGATTAATCATTTCAGATAATTGATAATAACTTTTTGTTTACCTTTTTTTATTATTCCAATTTTGATTGCATCAGTTTTGGAAATAATTTCATCAGAATCAGTTTTATTTACAATTGCAATCATTCCGATACCCATATTGAAAACATGAAACATTTCTATTATATCTACATTTCCAGCATTTTGTAAAAATGTAAAAATTTCTGGTATAGACCAGGCATTTGTATCAATTACAGTAGTAAGATTATCAGGAATGATTCTTTTTAAATTTCCTGGAATTCCTCCTCCTGTAATATGTGCAAGACCTTTAATTTTCTTGTTATCAATAAATTTGGATAAAGTGTGCAGATAGGATTTATGTATAGTTAGAAATGCATCGCTCAAATTATTACCTATTTCTGTAATGAACGAATCGATTTTGAGATTTAATTTCTCAAAGAGGATTTTTCTTGCCAAAGAATATCCATTTGTGTGCAAACCATTTGAAGGAAAACCTAAAATAATATCACCCTGAGATATATTTTTGCCAGTAATAATCTTGTCTTCTTCCACACATCCAACAATAGTTCCGACCAAGTCAAAATCATCAGTTTGATATATGCCTGGCATTTCAGCAATCTCACCCCCTATCAAAGCAAGTTTATTTTCTTCGCATGCTTTTGATAGTCCCTTAACAATTTCTTTAATGTTTTCAGGGTTAAGTTTGCCAACACCTATATAATCAAGAAAAAATAAGGGTTTTGCTCCCTGAGCAAGAATGTCATTTACACAATGGTTTACTAAATCTTGACCAATTGTATCAAATTTGTTTGCTATTTTTGCAAGTAAAATCTTAGTTCCCACGCTATCGGTGCTTGAAACCAAGACAGGTTTATTCCATTTCTTCAAATCAAGACGATACAAAGCACCAAAACTACCAATTTCAGTGAGAACATTTCTATTGAATGTCTTTTGTGCAAGTGGTTTGATAAACCTTACAGCCTTTTCTCCTGCAGAAATATCCACACCAGAATTTTTATAATCAAGCTGTTTTTTCATAATTATTCAAATTGGGTATATTGTTTTAACATCTGATAACGGTGGTCAATCTGTTTTCTATTAATATTTTTAAGAATTTCAACACTGAAACCTTCTACATTAAAAGAAGATGTAATTGATCCATAAATAGTGGCTTTTTTTAATATTTCATTATTGAATCTATTCATTGAAGCAATATATCCCATAAATCCACCAGCAAAGCTATCTCCAGCACCGGTTGGGTCAATCACTTTTTGAATTGGAAAAATTGGCGCAAAGAAGAGGTTATCTTTAGTAATTGCAACCGATCCATATTCTCCCTGTTTGATAATAATAAGTATCGGACCCATTTGTAAAACATTTTTTGCAGCATCAAAAATATAGATTTCATTAGTTAGCATTCTTATTTCTTCTTCATTAATAAAAAGAATATCAATCATTTTTAATAGTGTTTTAAAAGATTTATTCTTTCCTTCAATCCAAAAATTCATTGTATCTGCTGAGATTATTTTTGGTCTTTTCATTTGGTTCAGGACATTTATCTGTAATTCAGGATCAATATTACCTAAAAATATATAATCAAAAGATCTATAATTGTCAGGTATTTTAGGTGAAAAGTGTGCAAAAACATTTAATGAGGTTTGGAGTGATATTGCTTCATTCATATTCTCATATTTTCCTGACCATCGGAATGTTTTGCCATTCATAATTTCTAATCCATTTGTATCAATACCTTTACAATTTAAAAGTT
>DAOVPZ010000091.1 GCA_030628975.1 Candidatus Cloacimonadota bacterium | reverse complement strand
TTTTGAGCCATTTTATTTTTTCAATCTTATCAATATCCTTAATATTCACTTTGAAAAGTTCAGTTTTTCCTTTAACAAAACTTGTGAAAAATATTGTCTGATTATCAGACATAATAACAATATCATCTATACCCTCCTGGTCAAATGTGATTTGTTTAACTTCATCGCCTTTTTCTGGAACTGCAAAGAGGTCAAATTTATGTGAGAATAAAACCAATTTTCCATCTGGAGAGATAGCAAAGTTATTTGATGAATTATACACATCTTCTTTCTCCACGAAACTATCAAGAAAATCTTGTTTGATTTCAATATTCAAATTCTCAACCTTATCTTTTTCTGGACTGTATTTCCAAATTTCATCAAATCTTTCGAATACAATTCTGTCATTTTCACGAGCAATGCTAATATCTCGAACAGACCAGATTTTAAAATTTGAAAGTTGTTTTTTATTTTCAAAATCGTAATTCTCAACACAATAAAGTTGAAAAATTCTTCCTTTTGTTGCAGCAAAATAGATTCTATCATTAATATAAGAATAGACTGGATATCGTTCTGTATAATCAGTATGTGTTAATCTCGTATATTTCTTATCTTTAATATCATATTCCCACAACTCACCATTGATACTACCATGATATGCTTCACGATATGGCATACCTCTACGATTGAATATTATTTTTTTGTTATCAGGTGATAACTTGGAATAAAAGTCACCAATTTCTGTAATTTCTGTTGACCTTTTTCCATCAAGCGGAACGGAGAAAATATTTGTTCCCATTCCAATTTCATAACCTGATGCAAGTAATTTTTTCCCATTTTTATACCAATCGCATACACTTAATCCATCTTTAGAAATGCAAGCTGCTTCACCACCATCTGCTGGAATAACATATATATTTGTCTGCCCCTCCCGATTTGAATTAAAAGCAATCTTTTTCCCATCTGGTGAAAAAACAGGATTAAAATCATCACCTTTGGATACAGTAATTCTTGTTGCTACACCACCATCAAATGGAACTGTCCACAAATCAGACATATAATAAAAACACACGGTATTTCCATCTGGTGATATTGCCGGGTCTTTCATGAAATGAGGTTCAATAGAAAAAACAGGTATTGAATAGAAGAGCAAATAAAAGATGCATAGTGAAAAAATTCTTTTGAACATAACAGTCCTTCCTAAATTTTACTATTTATGTTAGATTGCAAACAACAAACTTATGAAATCAATTCACCCCTTCAACCGATTCAACCAATTTACCAGTTAACTAACTACACTTTGACCATCCACAAAATGGACAGGTTTTACAACCCTCCTTAAATTCTACAGATGCTCCGCATTCCGGGCAGGTAGCACCTAATCCGCCAGCTGGTGGATTTGAGCTTTCAGTTGAATTATTACTTGATTCTGAGTAAGTAAGCATGTTTTTCAAACCATTACCATCCTTTGCAATGAATTCTTCCAAAGCGCTTGCAATACCATCAGCACAAGATAGAATCATCTTACCTTTACTCCACATTGGGGATGGACAGCGAATAGCTCGAATTTGTTTTACTATTGATTCAACTTTAATATTTGACCTGAGTGCTAAAGATATCAATCGTGCAATAGCTTCTAATTGAGCAGAAGCACAACCACCCACCTTTCCCATCTGAGTAAATATCTCACAAACTCCCCTCTCATCAGTATTTATAGTAACATATAAATGCCCACAACCTGTATTGATTTTTTTTGTAACACCAATAGTTGAGTCAGGACGCTGACGAGGAGCAATCCTGGTCTTTTCCTGCTCTCTCATCCTTTTGCCTATATTTATAACTTGCTCTTCACGACTCCCATCACGATAAACAGTAACACCTTTACAGCCCAATTGAAATGCTAATTCATAAGCTGCATGAATATCATTCTTTTCTGCATCATGTGGGAAATTAATTGTTTTTGATACTGCATTATCAACATATTCTTGGAATGCAGCTTGCATTTTTATATGCCATTCAGGTGAGATATCATGAGATGTAACAAAGATTTCTTTTATATAATCCGGGACTTCATCAAAATCATTTATAGAACCTTTTTTAGAAATTTCTTCCACTAATTCTTTTGAATAAAATCCTTGCTCCTTTGCGACTTTTTCAAAATATTTATTAACATAGATTAATTTCTCACCATCCATTACATTTTTTACATAAACCAAGGAGAAAAAAGGTTCAATACCACTTGAAGTATCTGCAATCATACTAATAGTACCAGTTGGTGCAATAGTAGTAGTGGTTGCATTTCGTATTCCATTATTTTTAATATCTTGATTTAATTTATCCCAATCAAGCTTGGTGGTTTTTCGGTTTAGCCCTCCCCTTGCATATATGCTATCTTTGAAATTTGGGAAAGAACCTTTTTCCTGAGCAAGTTTCATCGATTGAAGTTTTGAATGATAATCAATAAATTCCATAATCTCTTTTGCGATATCCAGTGCTTGTTCCGAATTATAGGACACACCAAGTTGAACAAGCATATCAGCCCATCCCATAATCCCAAGACCAATCTTTCTATTTGCTTTTGCCATCTCTTCAATCTCTGGAAGTGGAAATGCTGAATTATCAATTACATTATCAAGGAAGTTTGTGGAATCATAAACAGTTTGTTTAAGCAAATCCCAGTCTATTTCACTATTCTTCACCATTATGGATAAATTGATAGAACCAAGATTACAAGCTTCATTTGGAAGCAAGGGTTGCTCACCGCAATTATGAACGACAAGTCCATTTGCAATAAAAGAATGTGTTTCAATATTTTTAATATCATAAACTTTTTCATAACCAATATTTTCTATAGTAACTATCTCATCCGAAAAGTCTTCTGAGTAATAATTTTTTGACTTAAGCAGTTTTATTTTTTCATTATTTTTACTACATAAAAAACCAACCAGGTCTAAATACTTTGGAACAGATTTTTTACTAATTATTAATTCATACAAAATTCCATCTGTTTCGTATATCTTTTCTCTCCCGGAAATTGTGGTGTATGAAAAAGTCTTTCTTGGAGGTCGGCTTCTATTATAAATTTTTGATAAGATATTGAATTTAAGAAGAAGTAATTGGGTTTGTTCCAATAATGTTATGGATTTTGAAGTTAGACGAATCTCGGCTGATTTATTTTCTACAAAATTTACATAACCATCTGAACTAAAAATACCCTCTAAAAATCCTTTAGCAAGAGACATATTTCCATATAGAACTGAGGTTGGAACTTCCTTTTCTTCTGCTCTACAAGATTTAACACCATACTTTTTAAATGTTGCCACAAACTTCGGACTGTGATAGGAAAGGTGATAGATATTTCTTTCACGCTTTAAAGGTTTAATTTCTGAATTGAGATGATAAAGCTTGTTGATTTTTGGTGTTAGATATTCCATTATTTCCTTATCAGAATTTCCAAAAGTAAAGCCAACACGAGCATTCTTGCCTTCAGAAAGCCAGCCGTCGCCGACAAGCCAACCAAGAATCTCACCCAATATGATATCATTCTTGTTCTCATTATTTTCAACATTACCATTGTAAATACATATTTTATCACACTTTGATAATTGATCTATGGATTTCCATCCGGAATCCGTAAAAATTTGATGATCATGTGTGATTTTTATTCTCAACCCTTTTATTGTTCTTAATTCAATAACTTCTTTCTCACCAGTAAAAATAATTTCTGCTGGTTTAGCAAGTTTAATGCAATTTTTATTTTCAGTTATTAAATCAACAAATATTTTTGTATTCTTCCCTATCAAATTTTCAATCTGTTGATATCCATTTTCAGTGAGAACTAATGTATCCCCACTTACACATGGATTAGTCGCTTCAATTTTCCCGATAGTAGGAGTTGGGTTAAACCTATCTAACCTATCAATAAAAACTATCCCTGGTTCTCCATTTTTATAAGCCATATCAACAATAAGACTAAAAACATCACGAGCGTTAATTTCTTTGACCGGTTTTTTTGAATAAGGTGATATTAATTCATACTTAGCATCTTGTTGAACAGCATTCATAAATTCTTCAGTTAATCCAACACTTATGTTGAAATTATTTAATTCAGTACTATCTTCTTTTGCTTTGATAAAATCCAAAATATCAGGGTGGTTAACATTAAGAATTGCCATATTTGCACCACGTCTAGTTCCACCTTGTTTCACAGCATCAGTCGCTGAATTAAATACTTTCATGAATGTAAGGGGACCGCTTGAAACACCACTAGTTGTACGAACTGGTGCATTCCTTTCTCGCAATTTAGAAAAGGTAAATCCTGTCCCACCTCCGGACTTATGGATTAGGGCTGCATTTTTTACTGCGGTAAATATGCTTTCCATGCTATCTTCAATTGGTAATACAAAACATGCAGAGAGTTGCTGTAGGTCATTACCAGCATTCATTAATGTTGGAGAATTTGGTAGAAAATATTTCTTATCCATTAAGCTATAAAAAGCTTTTGTCTTTTCTTTATCGCCTCCAGCAATATCCTTACTTATTCGTTTCAACATCTGGGATGCATCTTCAATAATATCACCTTTTGTATCTTTCTTAAAATATCTCTTTTTCAAAACCGCAAGAGCATTTTCAGTTAATTCCATTTATATCCTCCAAAAAATTTCTAACCTAAGAGTATACTAAAATTGATTTAATTCTAAAAACATAATAAATATTCCCAATTTTCTATAATGATGAATTGACATAGATTATTGATATACTTGTTTTACCTTTCCATTACTCGTAAAAAATTTGAAACATAAAAACCCTTTTAATCTATTGTAAAAAATGGTGGGTGGTACTGGATTTGAACCGGTGACCCCTACGATGTCAACGTAGTACTCTAACCAACTGAGCTAACCACCCACCTTTCATTTTGTAAAATATTTTGTTTGTTGATTTTATTTGTCAAAAAATTTCTAAATTTTTATTGCATTTTTATTTTTTTTCCCCTTATTATGAAAAAGAAAAATTTTATGATATTAAAATTTTATAAATTTATTTATGCTCATTAACTGCAATTATTTAAATTTAAAGTAAAAATCATAAAATTTGACATAAAAAATCACTAATCTTTTTTAAGCTAAAAGCAGAGAAGAAATGAATATTGTAAGAAGAAAAACTGGCTGGATAGAAGTAATATGCGGAAGTATGTTTAGTGGCAAAACTGAAGAGTTAATACGAAGACTACGCAGAGCAGAAATTGCTAAACAGAAACTCCAGATTTTTAAACCAATCATTGATGACCGTTATAGTAAAGAATTCATTGTTTCCCATAATAAGTCTAAGATGACATCTGAATCA
>DAOVPZ010000104.1 GCA_030628975.1 Candidatus Cloacimonadota bacterium | reverse complement strand
CCATTTTAATTCAAGAAAGTGGGGGCAAATCACATCTATTTTGCTTTTAGGTATTGGAGTTTTTTCAAATCTTTTAATAATTGAGCCATCTCCAACTTGTTGGACTAATTTCTTTATAGAAGCATCAAGCATTTGGTATTCTTTATATTTTATTTTTACAGGCGGTTTAGGGCTTACTGATTTTGAAGGAGTAGTAAAAGGAATGATTATTTCAGGTTGGGTTTCAGAGATTTCTAAAGGATTTTCTATCAGATTTTCCACTTTCTCTTTGGCTTCTTGTAGAAGTTGTTTTGCTTTTTTGCGAGCTTGATAAGATTGAATTACAAGTTCGGCAATTTTATTCTGGAATTCTTCTGATGGCAAATAGATAATAAATTTAGGCACATCACTTGGATAAAGTGCCATTTGGCCAACACTGGCAGTCCACTTTTCAGCCTGCATTCGTCCTACTATTGAATTGAGAAAAATACTTACATATATTGGATTTGCTCTATTTTTATCAATTCTTATAATTGTAACATTACTGCTTGTTATAGCTTTTTTGTCTTCAAGATAGCAATTGGCACGACCAATATAAGCACCTATAGAATAAAGAAGAATATTATTTTTTTCTACTCTGGCTTTTTTATTTTTCTCCCAAAAAGCAGTATCCGTAGCTTCAGCAGTTTCTATATTTAAAAGAGAACGACCAAGATGCTTTTCTGTAAATACAAATACTTCTCCATCCTCTACATAAGTTGGTTGGAGTCCTCTTTTAATATAAGAAGCAATTTCTCCAAGTAGTTTTGTTTTTCCTGTTTTAGTCAAATGTTGAATAAGTTTATCATACTTAGGTTGAAAATGTTCTGCATCTATGCGAGAGACTTCTTTAGTTTGATTCAAAGGGACAGTATAATTATTGGGCTGAGAGAAATCAAAATTATTAAAGCCCATTTTATCTAAAAGCATCTGTTCGGCTTGAAGATAGAATTGATAGGACTGCTCACTTTCTCTATATGCTTGTTTTACTAATTCCCAAATTTTTATTTGAGTTTTTTGTGGAAGAATTGGTATTTTTATCCCTGCAAGATCTTCTTGAGTTATACTAAAATTTGATACTCCATGAGTTCTTCGTTCTACTTGATAAAAACCGAATTTGCTATTAAGAAATGTTGAGAGATAATAAGTATTTAATTTTTCATTTTTTAGTCTGAGTCGCATAATTTCTGAACTTATTATAAAATCTGTAAATTCTTTTTCCACAACTGCCGCTCGTCCAAAAGTTCCTTTTCGTGAAAAAAGAATATCTCTATATTTTAATTCAATGTCTTTCCTAATGTCACACATTGAAATTTGAACCTTTTCTGCTTCCCTATAAAGAACTTCACCGTGAAGTAAATCACCAACTCTAATATAAGGGAATCCTGAATCTGAAAAGACACGATAATCAAATCCATTTTTGAGTTTGTATATCAATTTTTTTAGTAACTCCACAGGATAGCCACAATTAGTAATAATTTCTTCGTTTTCTTTATATTTTGGATGATAATATTCGGCATCCAATCTCTTCTTTCCTTCAAGTTCTGATTTTTTAATAATAGAGTAGGTAATCATAAATTTAAACCTTATAGTTTTGAATGATTAACCTCGTTAATAATCCAGTAATATATAAAAATGCTTCTACTTCTGGCGGATTTATAGAATGTCTTTCATCCGATGCATGTCTTTTAAATTTGTTTGCATAATTTATGTAGTTACTCAACAGGCTCTTCCACGATTGAGACAGTTTAAGTTTTTTAAATAATAACTCTTTATTATTATCTAAAGTTTTTTTGTTATTAAGAATTTTCCTCGCTAAACCCTCTACTACTAAATAACAATTACTAACAACATCACCTAATTTTTTATTATCTTTACTAATATAATGTGATAAAGCTGTTTCAAAATCTTTCTTTTCATCCGGAAATTCATTCAGCCAATCAAATGGGTCTTCTATTAGTTTTTCATCTAAAATTTTTGCACCACTGGGATAAAAAATACCATTTTTCCATCTTATGCCAATATCTACAGTAGCGTATGATAATGCTTTGTTGATTTCTAAAGATATTTTATCCTGCAAGTCTTTTTCGTTTTTAAAATAATTGTATAAAATCATCAAAATTTTTATGGTTTTAAAAAAATTGTCATTTGATAATTGTCTAAATTTGTGTGACATTATGTCATCAGGATTTTTACTGAGCCTATAACAAACATCTCGAAACATTTCCTCATAATGTTGATACCATTCAATATCTTTAAAGATTGTTTGGTTTATTCGTTGTACGAAACTATTTTGTTCATTTTTTTTTGATCCTTCAATCTTAAATAGTCTATTAAATCTTTTTAATATATTTTCATTCATTCTATCTCCAATCTATTTCTAAAAATTTAATTCTTGTTTTTTTGCAAACCTTATGAACTCATCAGCAATTTCATCAAGGTCATTTTCAGTAGTAATATAATTTCCACTGTTATCTTTTAGAGGTTTCTCATTCACAGCCATAAAAATCGGGTAATCGTCTAACTTGTCTTCTTCAGAATTCCATTTTTGGAGGAAAAGAACACTTGTTTTTGTTCCAGTAAAGGGTTTAAATGTATTAACATGCATTCCAACAACAGCAAGTATTCGTGCCTTACCCATAATGAACTGACGAATATACTCAGCACTGGTATTATTGAGATTACTTTGCGGAAGTACAATTGCCAACCTGCCACCGGGTTTCAAAAGATGGAGACATTTTTCAATGAAAAGCACATCACGGGTAAGTTTATTCAGTCTCTTATGTTTAGTCGGGTCTCCTTTATAAGCCAAGTCAAAGCCACCAAGAATTTCGGGTTGATTGATTTTTCCAGCAAAAGGTGGATTAGTCATTAAAACATCAAATTTTTCATTTTTAATAGCATCCAATAATCCATCTGTTCGATTTTTCCATTCCCTTGGGTCAAGCGAATTTACTCTAAAAACATTAGTTCGTCCATCTCCTGCAATAAGCATCATTGCTTTTGCTACTTTTACTAATCGTGTATCAAAGTCAATTGCAAAGAGATTTGAGCGAGCATAATCTGTTCTGTGAGTTTTCCATTCTTCACCATATCTTGGTTTTATGTATTTGTTAGTTACCCATCTGAGTGTGTGTATCATAAAACCACAGGGACCACATGCCGGGTCAATAGATAGTTCATCAGGTTTGGGATTTAACATTTTAACAGCCATTTTTACAATAGCACGAGGTGTGAAAAATTGTCCCTTATCTGATTTTTGTTCAGGGTTAATCATATACTCAAAAGCAGCATCTATAATATCAAGGTCAGCATGAGAAAAGTGATATTGCTGTAAAGCAGATACAACAGTGAGTAATGCTTCAGGAGATAAATCTGGCCAATCATTTTCATAAAGCACATCTGACCATTTTCTTAAAGCGTTACGAAAAATATTTTTAAATCTCCTTTCTTGTTCTCTTGGAGATGCAGTAGTAGTTCTAAATTCAATCACATCATTTGATCCCTTATCAAATTCATCCCATAGTTTAGCAAAAATTAGAGGAAACACACCATCAAAAGCACTAACTCCAGCATTTGCCAGAACAGTATTCTCAAGTTCTTGAACCATCTCTTTAAGATTTTCTATGGGTCGCAAATCACTTTTTCTAAGAGGTTGTTTTATATCATCAATGTCTTCAGTTACAGAAGGAAGTCTGGGAAGATATTCAAAAATATTAGGATCTTTTCTAAATAAAATAACTTCTTCATTTCCATTTGTCCATGCACCAAAGGGAACACCAGTAGCATTTATATAAGATTTTAATTCTTCTAAACCATCTTTTCGTTTAGGTTTCTTGCATTCAAAAATGATATAAGGAGTTTCGTGTGTTCTTTCTGTAAAAACAACAACATCTGCTCTCTTACTGGCATAGGTTGAACCCATCTTGATTGGGACTTCTTCTCTAATTCTTTCTAAAGGGTAACCTAAATCTTTCCAAATAGATGTCACAAGTGCTTGTCTTACTTTTTCTTCCTGAGTAGCTTTAATCCATTTCTGGCGAACCACATCGTATATCTTACCTTCTTTTTCTTGTAACTCATCCACTCGTTGATATTTTACTGGACTCATAGTTTTATCCTTCTTTCATACTCTTTTTCATAAACTTCAATAATTCCCTCATCAGCAAAACTATAATGCTTTTTATTTCCAATTATTATATGGTCGTGAACTTTAATACCTGCAGAAATACAGGCGAAAATAATTTCTTTTGTAAGTTTTTTATCACCTTCACTTGGTTTTGAAATTCCAGAAGGATGATTATGGACAATAACAATTGCTAAAGCTGAATATTTAAGAGCCAATTTGATTATCTCCCTTGGATAAACACTTGATGAACTTATAGAACCTCTAAATAAATCTACAATATTTATTATTTGATTTTGACCATTCAAAAGGATTACTTTCATCAATTCATGATCTAAGTCTTGCATAGAATGATGAAGATAATTTAAAACTTCCTTTGAGCTTTCAACAATCGATTTTTGTTTAATATCTTCATTAAGATACCTTTCTGCGAGTTCTAATGTTGCTTTTAATTGAGCAACCTTTGCAACACCCAATCCCTTTATATTCAACAAATCTTCTATCTCAGCAGTACATAATCCTCTGATTCCTCCAAATTTTTCTAATATTTCTGCTGCAAGTTGAATTGCACTTTTGTCTTTAACACCTATTCTAAGAAAGATAGCAAGTAATTCCGAATTGGAAAGATCCTTAGAACCAAACTTCAAAAGTTTTTCACGAGGTCTTTCAAACTCGGGTCTATTTTTTATCCAACGCTCTTTATTCATAATTTTCTTGATTTCATTTCT
>DAOVPZ010000059.1 GCA_030628975.1 Candidatus Cloacimonadota bacterium | reverse complement strand
ATTTACTGTATTAACTAATTACTCTTTAACCCTTTTGTATTGAATTTTTTATAAAATAATAACAAATGGGGACATTTGTTTTACACTATATTTATTTTGAATATTCTTTCAACAGATTAGAAGCTATTACAACCCTCTGAATCTGATTTGTACCTTCATATATTTGAGTAATTTTTGCATCGCGCATCATTTTTTCTACGGCATATTTATTCATAAATCCATATCCGCCAAGAATCTGAACAGCATTAGTAGTAACTTCCATAGCCACATCTGCAGCATAGCATTTACACATTGCAGATTCTTTACTATACTTCCTTACACCTGAATCAATCACTCGAGCAGTCGAATAAATCAACGCACGTGCTGCTTCTATCTTCATTGCCATATCAGCAAGCATAAGTTGAATTCCTTGAAAAGATGAAATAGGTTTTCCAAACTGATGCCACTCCTTAGAATAAAGAACTGCTTCTTCTAAAGCACCTTGTGCAATTCCTATTGCTTGTGCTGCAACCATTGGACGGGATTCGTCAAAGGTTTTCATTGCAATCATAAAACCCATTCCTTCTCTTGCAATTAAGTTTTCTTTTGGTACTTTGCAGTCTTCAAAAATAAGTTCACGAGTTGCTGTAGCTCTAATACCCAATTTGTCTTCTTTTTTACCAAAACTAAACCCATCCGTCCCTTTTTCAACAATAAATGCTGACGCACCTCGTGCTCCTTTGGTTTTATCCGTCAGGGCAAAAACCGAATAAATATCTGCCTCACCACCATTTGTAATAAATCTCTTAGTTCCATTAAGAATATAGTAATCTCCATCTTTGGTGGCAGTAGTTTTGATGGCTCCAGCATCTGAGCCAGCATCTGCTTCTGTTAAAGCAAAAGCAGCTAATTTTTCTCCTGTTTCAATCTTCGGAAAATATTTCCTTTTCTGTTCTTCATTTCCACTTATTAGAATTGGGGTAATTCCCAGTCCAGTTCCACCCAAAGCCAATGCTATACCACTATCAACTCTGCTCAGTTCTTCCATCATTATTACGAGGTCCATAACTTTACCACCGAAACCACCATATTCCTCAGGCAACAGAACTTTAAATAAGTCTGCTTGAGCAAAGATTTTTACAATATCCCAGGGGAAAATCTCTTCTTCATCATATTTTTCTCTTAATGGTTTCATCTTTTCTTCAGCTACTTGTCGAGCCAATTTTTTTATCTCTTTCTCTTTATCTGTTAAGAAGTATTCCATCACTACTCCGTATAGATTTATTTTTTTTATTATTATATTATTAAACTTATTTATAGTGATAACGACAAGCTAAGATTTGAATTTCATCTTTCATTATTCTATAGACAACTCTATGTTCTAAACTAATTCTTCTTGACCAGCATCCTTTTAAATCAAATTTCAATTGTTCAGGTTTACCAATTCCTTCATTGGGATGTTTTGATATATCTTTAAAGAGTTTGAATATATGTTTAAGAATTTTTGGATTCTTTTTTGCCCAATAATTCAAATCTTCAATAGCATTAGGGGTTAATGTTAAATTTTTCATTTAGTTCTTTATAGGCTATTGTCTTCCCCACATTTGCTTGTTTAATAGAATTTTTTAGCCATTTTGCATTTGCTGGTGTTTTTAAAAGATAAAATGTTTCCATAATTGAGTTATAATCTTCTAAACTCATCAGTACGAATTCCTCACCAGTTCTTTCTCTCAAATACAATGGTTCGTGGCTGTTTTTTATAGCCCATAAAACTTTATTCATATTTTGTCTAAATTTGTTCAAACTTAAAGTTAACATCTTATTCCTCACTTTATAAACTATTAATTTTGAGTTGCTAAATCATAATAAAACAAAATCATAATTTTAATATTTTAAATTTTTGTCAAGAAGTTCAATAAATGTTGAAATAAGTTGTAATTATTTATAATATTTTTTTGAAAATCCTGTTATAAAACTTCCCTTTTTAGAAAAAAATGATTTGAGTAAGCCGTAAAATAAACCGAGTCCGTAAGCCACAACCTGTATTAATAAGGTTACTATTGAGAGCAACCCAACTATTCCAGATTTATATTTTAAAGCGGATTGGACGAATGCAAATCCAATTACAAAAATTATTAAAACAATCTCAAATAAAAATAAATACCTAATTGAATGAAACCAAAATGAGAAAATTAAAGTTAATAAAAATATTAAAATAACAAAAGTAGGCAAACAATGTATTGGTTTGAGCATATCCTTATCGATTTTTGCCAGATTTATTCTTGTTACTCCCCAGTTGAAAATCTGTTTGAAGAATTTTTTTATAGAGGTTCTTCGTTTATGATATACAAAAATATCATGTAAGAATTTAACTTTAAATCCAGCTTTGTAAATTCTATTGGAAAAATCCATATCCTGCCCATGCCTGAGTTCGTTCATTCCCCCAATTTTCTGATAAACTTTATTTTTGATACCCATATTAAAGCTACGAGGATAATATTTTGCAATGGTTTTACCAGTTGTTCCACGAGTCCCACCTGTTCCGATAAAAGATGTCATTGAATAATTTACTGCTTTCAGGAATGGAGAAAAGTCCTCTTTGTAAGTATCTGGTCCACCAAAAGCATCAAAATCTTCATTTTTTAGATGATTTTCTAAATTTTCAATATATTCTCTTGGAACTGTGCAGTCAGAGTCTATAAATACGAAAACATCACCATTTGCTTTTTCCATTCCAAGATTGCGAGCAGCACCTGGTCCTTTATTTTGTTGGTAGAAATATTTTAAATTCAAATCCTTTTGATATTTTTTAGCCACTTCTTTTAAATTATCAGTCGAACCATCATCAATAATTAGGATTTCAAAGTTTTTGCTGGTCTGCTGGACAAAAGATACAAGAAATTCGTCTATTTCATCTGCTCTATTAAAAACAGGTACAATAATTGATATTAGCATATAAGTTAGTTATCTTTAATTGGTCGTTTCTTATAAATAGTTACTATTGTGGCAACAACTAAACATAAATATGCAATAATATACCCAATGATTGAAATATGATAATTTTTTATAAATGTATCAGGCTTAAATTCAAATAATATTTCATGTTCTCCTTGAGAATCAATATACACTGAACGCAAAATATGATTGGTTTTGTAGATTTTTGCTTCTTCATTGTCAACAAAGCATCTCCAGCCTTTTGGATAGTAGATTTCTGAAACCACGAAAAGGGTTGGCTTGTCAGTATAAATATGGTATTTCATCCTATTAAAAGATGCTTCTTTAACTTTTACAAATGATGAGTCAGGTGAATGTATTTCTCCAAAGGATCCGCCTTTGGCGGAAAAATCTATTTCTTGCTCTAAAATTGCTGTTTGGAATGGGTCAAATTCAACACTATTAAGAGTTGTAAATCTCTCTTTTCTTTCAGGAATAATTTCTATATTACCCACAAACCAAGCTGGTTGAGGAATGACTTTAGTTTTATAGATTAGAAAATTATTTCTCTCGTCATAATAAACAGGAAATATATTTTTTGTAGGTAAAATATTCTTAGTAATTATATCATCCTTTGTAAATTCTTTTAATTTTAAAATACTTTTTGAATTATCAACCTTGTACTCTTCAATCATTTTTTTTGATATAATATATTTTGTATTCAGCATTTTTAAAACATTCCAATTTATTATTTTTTCATTTGGATTTTTAAGCCGTAAGTTTAAAAAGTTTTCAATAATATCTTGATAGATTCTCAATTTTGCTGCAGAATATCCACCAATAGAATTATGATAATATGACCAATCATTTGTATTAAAAGGATTTTCTGTAATTGGAAATATTCGGTAATAAGTAGTGTCCTGTAGTAATATTTTATTAGTAGAGGATTTAGAGAAATACTCTTTTTCCATTTTTTCTGGATTTTGGAGCTTACCCTCTGCTTTTTTTACATAAGGAATCTGGTCTATCAAAAGTAAAATAAATAGGCAAATGAAAAAGGGAAATTGTTTAATCTTCTTACTTAAAAAAAGGATGGATAGCAAGCCAGTGAGAACTGAAAATAGGATTAGACGCAAACCATCTGTTTGCATCATATCTAAACGAGCAGATTTAATAAGAGAAAGCACTTGCGGTTCATATTGAGTTTCACCTCCAACTTTTATTAAGGAGAAACTATTTCCAAAAATAAGTGGAATAACACCTAAAATTATTAGGAAAACTGCAATACCAATTATAATTTTTTGAATTCGTTTAAGATCTTTTTTACTAATTTCTACTAGACTTTTTATGCCAAATCCTGCCCAAATTACAATGATTATCTGCATAATCACAGAAATCATAATTGGAACCCTAAATCGGTTAAATTGTGGCACATATTTGAAGAATAAATTATAAATCAATGGAAAATGTCTTCCAAAAGATAAAAGTAAAGATAATACAAAGAGCCCAAGTAAGGTCTTTATAAATCCATTTTTAAAATTCAATATTAATCCAAGCAAAGCAAAAAATAATAGAACAATTCCAATATAGTCATATGCTTGTGTAAAGGGCATATGTCCCCAATATCCAGGAATTTGTCTGCCTTTTAGTTGTGAAACTTTGTTCCCATTATAAATCTCACCAGAAGTTCCCCCAAAGAATCTTGGCATTACCCAGCAGAGAATTTCTGCAGGATGCAGTGACCAGCTTGTTGCATAATCAATTTCCAGTCCTGTTGACTCCTTTTCCCCTGTTCCACCGCGAATAGAATATGGTGTATACTCGCCTGTAACAAATAGGGGTTGTGCAACCATCATAATTATTATTACGGAACTTAATACAATTAATATAATTTTTATAAAAAACTCTTTGTTATTTTTCTCTTTTAGCATTTTTATCAAATAATAGAGTCCACAAAAAACAAGTATCATTATCTGATAGAATATAATTTGGTAATGCTGGGTACGAATTTGCACAGAAAAAGCAAAGATAAATCCTATTAGCCATAACAGATTTTTCTTATTTAAAAATGAAATGAAAAAGAATGTTACCAAAGGTATATACATTATTGGACGGAATTTTGCAAAATGCCCTATACTTAAAAGAGACATATAATGCGGGATAAAAATAAATGCCAAAGCACCAAAAACCGCTGACCAATAATTCAGATTAAAGAATTTCAAAAGAAAGAACATACCAATAAAGCCAATCAGATAAATCAATATATATTTATATAATATTTTATCCAGAATTTTATTTAAAATTGTATCAAAAGAAAAGACTTTACCACTTATACGATGATAAATTGGCATACCAGAAAATACAGGTGAATTCCAATAAACAGTTTCTCCTGTTTCCTTTGCAAATTCTTTTTTTTGATGAGTCTTTCCTCTTGAGCCAATAACATCCACTCCTCCAGGACGCATTCCTTGGAATGCCATTGGGCTAAAAACGATTAGTAGTAATAAAAATACTACTACAAAGATTATGAGGTTTTTTTGATAATCTTGTAGTTTTATTGTAGGTTTCTTTACTTGAATTTCTCTGTTCTGCTTAATTTCTTTTTTTATTTTTTTTACCATTTATGCCTCTTGGTAAACTTGTAAATTAGTAAATTGATTAATTGATTTCCAGTTTACCATTTAACCAGTTCACCAGTTCACCAGTTCACCAGTTCACCAGTTCACCAGTTCACCAGTTCACCAGTTCACCAGTTCACCAGTTCACCAGTTCACCAGTTCACCAATTTACCAGTTTACCAATTTACCAATTCACTAAATTTTCTCTCCATTTTCTCAAAGCACCTTTTATCCTTATGATTTCGATTTGCTCATAAAAATTAAAAAAATACAAAATAAATGGAAATGAGATTATTATAGTAATTTTTATAAGAATTCTTGATAAGATATTAAAATCTGCAGTCAAGGTTGATAGGAAGAATAAAACGATTGCCAGAACCAACATTTTTAGAAGTTTCATATTTTCATAGGGGATTTTATAAAAACGGTTTGCAACAAAATATGTAACAAGATACAGGGCAGTAAAAGATATTAAAGTAGCAACTGCGGCTCCAATCATTTTGTATTTAGGAATGAGAATAAAATTTAACACAATATTTAAAACTGCTGCACCAATAGTATTATATGCTATATATTTTGTTTTCTTTTTAAGATATAGACCAAGATTTAATATAGACCTTGCACCACTAAATATATAACCAAGGATAATATAAGGCACGATAGTATAAGCCAACCAATAATCAGGGTTTAAAGCTAAGGCTTTAATAAGTTCCTTACCAAAAAGAGCTAAGCCAAGTCCTGCCCAGAAAAGCACAAAAACAAAATAAGTAAGCATCTTACTATAATATCGTTTATCGCCTTTTTGTCCATACATTTTGTAAGCTATTGGCAGCAGACTCATAGAAAATGATTGGATAAAAAACATATTTAAAACACCTGCGATCTTATATCCAAGAATATAAAGCCCGGCTTCTCTGTAATCTACAAAATACTTTAGAATATATCTATCTCCCTGATTTAATAACATTCCAGCAAGAGCTGTAAATATTAATGGAAATCCAAAAGTAAGTGAAGCTATAAGTATTTTACGATTAAATTTTGGGATCATTTCAAATATCATATTGGGAAAGAGAATAAGAAATAGCACTGCATCACCAATTAGATACGAATATAATATTCCTTTTACACCAATCTTAGCAAAGGCAACAAAATAAATATTGAATCCTAAAACAATAGCAAGTTTTAAAATATTTCCAATTACATAAAAAGTAGATTTTTCTTTGGCACGTAGAGCATTAAGGAAAAGTTTATTTATAAGCCTTAAGGCAATAATATAAAAAGAAAGCCGGAAATATATAGTAAAATCAACTGGTTTAGCAAATAAAGAAGCTAATTTTGTTGCAAAACACTGACCGATTAGATTTAAGAAGAT
>DAOVPZ010000041.1 GCA_030628975.1 Candidatus Cloacimonadota bacterium | reverse complement strand
GATTTACATTTTCCGGCATTGTGTTCTTTCAATCTTTTATTTAGATTGATGGTAGAACCTACATATATCCAACGTCTTTTGTTCAATGATTTAAGAAAATAGACATATCCTTTCATAAAAATTGGCTGGGTCGGGAGGATTCGAACCTCCGGATACAGGGACCAAAACCCTGTGCCTTTCCACTTGGCGACGACCCATAATGATTATAATAAAAATGGCGGAGGATGAGGGATTCGAACCCCCAAGGGCAGAGCCCAGCGGTTTTCAAGACCGCCGCCTTACCGTTAGGACTAATCCTCCAGTTAAATTTAGATCAGGATTAATAAATATTGAATAGATACTTTCAAAAGTACCCTCTTCATATGTCAACAAATTTATTAAAATCTGGTTCTAATTCTTTTTTATTGACATTAATAATACTAATAAAAAAATTTCACACAATATGAAAAATATAGGTATTTTTTATAATCCTTTCAATTATAAAGATGGTGATTATCTTAATGAAAAAATATCAGCTCTAAGAAAGCGAAGTTTAAAAGTATTTCTTTTAGCTAAACAACATAGAACTGAGTTAGATTCTGTGGAATATATTGATACATTTTCCAAAGATATAATTGATCTATTGGTAGTATTTGGTGGTGACGGAACAATGTTAATGGCAGCAAAATTGGTCATTGAGGAGAATGTACCTATAATAGGTTTTAATCTTGGCAAACTTGGCTTTCTTTCTGAGTGCGAAAAAGATGAATTTAATTCAGATCTGACTGATATTATTAACAATAATTATTATATTGAAGAAAGACTTGTGCTTTCCTGTTATCTTAAAAAGAATAATAATTATAAGCATTATGCAATAAATGATTGTGTTATTTATAAAGGGGAATATCCAAAATTAATCAATATAGAAGTTAATAAAGATAATAAATTTGTTTATGTAATTAGAGCTGATGGAGTAATTATTTCAACTCCGAATGGTTCAACTGCATATTCTTTATCAGCTGGGGGTCCAATTATTTACCCAGAGAGTGATGTAATTGTCTTAACACCAATTAATCCGCATAACCTTTTTCTTAGACCAATTATATTCCCAGCTTCTTCAAAATTAAATATTATTTTAAAAGATAATGTGGATGGAGTACATTTAAATATTGATGGAGAAGATATTGGCAATATTAATGCTAATGATAATATTTATGTTGAAAAATCAAAATTTTACTCAAAATTTATAAAATTATCTGATAAAAACTTTTGTAAGATTTTACGAGAGAAATTTAATATAAAAAATAAATTTTAAATTATGTATACAAAAAAAACTGGCTTTGCATCTGCTGATTTTGATCCCAAAACATTTGTAACAGTGCCAAACATAATTACAATGATTCGTCTTATTATATTACCTTTTATACTTATTTTACTGAATAAAGGATACAATATTTGGGCATGTGTTTTGATTATTTTTTGTGGACTTACTGATGTACTTGATGGATATTTTGCAAAGGTTTTAAACCAGTCAACTGCGATTGGAAAGGTTCTCGATCCTGTTGTGGATAAGATTTTTTATCTTACTATTCTGGTTTTTCTAATTTTCTATAGAGATTTCCCCTTGTCAGCATTTATTATTATTGTTGCTCTTGAGTTTTTTATTCTAAGTGGTGGTTATATTTTAATATCAAAATATAAAATTGTTCCAAGCTCAAATGTTTATGGAAAATTTGCAGTTTGTCTAATAAGTCTTGCAGTCTTTCTTTATGTGATTGATCTTAACTTTTTAAAAACAAGTATTATATTTGAATTATCTTCACAGAGAATTATTTTGATATTAAGTATTATTATGTTATTTTTCGCGACTTTAATTTATAGCTTGAAGGCAAAAATTGAAATAAAAAAATCTAACCGAAAAAGGGTTAAGTAACTTCTTTTGAAATTATATAAATCAATGGAGGATAAATGGCTTCATTATATATTACAAGACGAATAAGGAATTTTTTAATATTTGGTGTAATAGTATTCTCGCTTCTTGTTGCTTTTAGTAAATCCAAAATTCTTGATTCTTTTCTAAAATCATCAAAAATTATTACAGCAAGCTCACCAGAAAAAGCAGTAAACCTTTTCAATAGTTATAACTATAATACAAAACTTGATTTGAGATTCGTTACAAATAATATACAAGAAACAAAAAATGAACTTGATAAAACAATCAAAAATAATAAACTTAATGTGGTATATTCAATTAGTAAAGCTAATAATATAACAAAATTAATTGAACTTCCTTCAAACAGATATTTAGATGTTCTATCCACATTAATGAATTCACCAAATTTGGTTTCTGATGAGTTAATCAAATCGACAGAGTCACTTTCAGTTGAAGGATTAAAGATAAGAATACATGACTCAGAAAAGGAACTTGAAGAAATTAAAATAAAAATCAAAGACTCAAGAACCTACACTGAGAGAGAAAATTATGATAAAGCTAAAAGAGAACTTATTGCTAACATCGATACACTAACAAGAGAGTTAAAAGAAAAAAAGCAAAGAGAAAATTATATATTAGCAAAAATTGATATTTCTGGAATATTATCGAGAAATGTTGGCATTACTAAATCATTAAAAATATTTGGAATAACTTTTATTGAATCTTTAGTATTTGTTACTATAGCTCTTTTTATATGCTATTTAATAATAATCGGGCTAACAAGAATTTTCAAGGTTATTGGTATAAAAACAAGCTCTGGTTCCGCATCAAGATATGGACGATATGGAAGTAAGTCATATGGGTATGGAGATTATAGTTATAGTGGTTATGGTGAGAAACGGATAAAAAGAAAATATATTAGAAAGCCAATGCATAAAGATGAAGGTTCTGAATCCAAAAAAGAAGAGAATGATAATAAAACTAATGTTGATAAATAAGTTTTTTTGACTATGTCATCCTGGTTAATCTGGATTATTCTGGGTTTAATTCTTATATTTATTGAGATTTTTACTCACAAATTTATATTCATCAGTATTGGATTTTCAGCAGTTATTACTGGAATATTGAATATATTAGGTATTGAAAAATCTGTTGTTTTACTAATACTGTTTTTTCTCCTATCAGTTTTGAATATTCTATTCTTAAGAAAACTTGTTTCAAAATATCTCATTAAACATAAATAAAATACTTTAATTTAAATGATTGACAGAAATTTTCGAATAAACAATTTTAACTAAAATTTTAAGATTTATCTCTTAATAGAAGGAGAGTAATGCCTGAACATAAATCCTGCAAGAAAAGACTGCTATCTGATGCTAAGAAAAGAAATAATAATAAGTATGTAAAAAAGACAATTAAAACATCAATAAAAAAACTAAGAAATGTTAGCACTAAAGAAGAAATGGAAAAGATGTTACCCAATGTTTATTCTGTCTTAGATAAAGCTGTCAAAAAAGGTGTAATTCATAAAAATAATGCTGCTCGTCGCAAATCTCGTATAGCAAATTTTGTAAATAAGTTTGAAACCTAAATTCAAAATTTTATCCTTATTATTTTAAATAGAATATTTTGAAAGTAAAATTATTTCTTTCATTCACTTTTATAATTCTTTTTATTTTTACAACAAATGCGGATGCTGATATACATCCCATCACAATTCTTGAATCAAATTCCGAGTTTCTTATTCTGCAATTTGATCTTGGTGATTACAATATCGAGTATTTCAATAATTACTCTTTTATAAATAGTTCTCATCTCTCATTTGATTACAAAGAAGGAGATGCAAAACTACCTATTTTAACTTCTATTATTGGAATTCCACCTAAAGGAAATATATCATTCAAAGCATTTGATGTAAAAACTTTAAAAATTACTCTAAAAAATCCTATAGCTCCGTATCCAAAATATGTTCAAGAAATTGGAGAAGAAACTTGTCGAATGATTTATGAAATTCAACCTGACAAATATTATAATTCACTTTCACCAAAAGAGATTGAATTAACCGAACCATATATTTGGAGAAATCAAAGAGTTGTTAAACTGATAATTCATCCTTTTCGTGTTGAAAATAACCAGCTTATTATAACCTCAGAATGTAGAATAAGAATAAATTTTAAAGGAAATGGTTACATAAAATCAGAATTCAAAGATAAAAATTTCAAGAATGTTTTTAAAAATACAATTATAAATTTTGATGTTGCAAAGGATTGGTCAGTTAATCGAAAGAGAGATATTCCAGACAATCCATTCTCTAATTATAGATGGTTTAAGATACCCATTACTCAGGATGGAATTTATCAAATTACAAAAAGCCAATTAGTAGATTTTTATATTGCAGATGAAGATAATTTGTACGCTGAATATGTAAGAATATTTAATGGTGGAGGTTGTTCTTTAGACAGAGATAGTTATACGGGTCCATCAGATTTAGATACAATTCCGGTTTTTATATCTGATACAAATGATGGCTTTCCATTATATTTCTATGCTCGTGATACCGATGGATTTGAAATGAATAGAGAGTATTCTCAATATTATAATCCTTATACTCCTACAAACATATATTGGCTTACATATATTACTGATTTGGGTATTAAAAAAAGTATTCCATTAGAACCTAAAACTACTTTACAAAACAGAAATTCCAAAGAAACATTAAATATTTACCATTTTAAAGAACATCTTGAAGAAGAAAAGCTAAGATCAGACCCTATTGGGCTAAAATGGTTTTGGTATAATTTTTCAGGAACTGGAAGTAATATAAAAAGTTTTGAGTTTTCAGTTTCAAACTTAATTCATAATGAAAATCAAAAGATTATATTGAAATTTAATACAAACCCAAGTTCTAGTTATATCAACTATAAACTTAATAATGAGGAAATTATACCTTCTTCGAGTGGGGGTAGTACTATTATTTTTAGTGGTAATTTTTTACAAAATGGAAATAATATTTTAGATATTTATTATTTCGGATCGAAAAGTCTATATTTTGACTACTATAAAATAGAATATGATAAAAATCTATCTTTGGAAAATAATAGAGTATCATTTTCCCTTCCAGAAATTGATACATTATATAATATTGAAATAGGGAATGTCCAAAATAGTGAATTGCAAATCTTTAAAGTTTATGATTTTAATTATGTAATAAAGATTGAGGATTTTGATTATGAAAATGAAACAGTCACATTTGTTGATTCGATAAGTAATAAAAACACAAGATATTTTGCGGTTTTACCAGAAGGGTGTTTATCTCCGAATGAAATCATTGAGGATGAATTATCAGATTTAAGAGAAAATTTGGAACCAACAGATATTATAATCATTACTCCTGATGAGTTCTATGATAAATCTCAGGAATTGGCTTTACATCATGAAGATTTTGATGGATTGCTTACGAGAGTGGTTAAATTAACTGACATTTACGATGAATTTGCATGGGGTTTGGAAGATGTTGTTGGAATTAGATATTTTTTGCACTATGCTTTTGATTATTATGGTTCTGATACACAACATCAACCAGCGTATGTGATATTGATTGGAGATGGTACTAATGATTTCAGAAAGTATGAAGCTATAACTGGTAATAAAAATAAAACACCCCCTTTTATTGATAGTAAAATTGCTTCAGATGATAATTATGTATATTTCAGTTCCTCAAATGATCCAGAAATGATGATCGGAAGAATTCCATGTCAAACACTAACAGAATTAGATATTGTTATTGATAAAATAATTAACTATACAGCATATCAAAAATATGGTTTTTGGAGAAGTTGTGTAATGATTTCTTCAGATGATTTTCTTAAAGATGGTAGGCATAAAGAGACAGATCATACTTGCTATGCTGAGTCTTTATCTTCATTAATCGAAGATAATGTTGAGCTTATTAAAATTTATGGTATAGATTACCCACTTGACGAATTTCGCAATAGACCAGAAGCAAATGAAGCTATAATTAAGACTGTAAATAATGGAGTTGCAATATTCGTTTATCTCGGTCATGGAGGTTATGATCTGCTTGGAGATGAAGATTATTTCCGCGGAAGTAGAGATATTTCAAGACTAAATAATTCGGATATGCTTACATTTTTCTATGCCGGTTCTTGTAATGTCGGTCATTTTGATTCTAATACTTTTGAATCAATGGCTGAAAAGATGCTTCTTACTAAGGACAGAGGATCAATCGCTTCACATGCATCTTCTCGTGGAAGTGGGTATGGTTCTTGCAAAAGTATCATTTCAAAATTAGTTAATAAGGCAGACGAAGAAATAAGAATCGGTGAAGCAATAATTGCATCCAGTTCTAATCGGTATTACAACCTGTTTGGTGATCCAGCTATCAGGTTGGTTATACCTCCAATAGCAGGTAATCTTAAAATTGCAGAAAATTATCCAGACTCCTTAAAAGCAAGACAAACAGCCAGCATAATTGGAAATATAATCGATTCCGATAATCAGTATGAGCAAATCTTTGTAGTTACTTATGATACAGATTATCCAACCACTTATCTTTATGAAGATAAAGTGGAAGATGTTTGGGTTTGGTTTGATACTGTATTTACTACAAAAGGTAAGCCAATATTCAAAGGTCCAATTTCATGTTCGCAAGACTCATTCTCTCTTCATTTCATCGTTCCAGATGATATTTATGGAAGCTCTAAAGGGCATATACTTGCGTATGCTGTTAATAATAATAGAACCAAAGATATCCTTATGTCTTATCAAAAAAGGTCTGATCCCAATGACCACAACTTAATCATAAATGGTTATAGTGATGCAATAAATGATGGACCCCCAACAATCAACATTTGGCTTGATAGAAAAGAATTTGAAAATGAAGATTTTGTATCATCAACGCCAACACTTTTTGCAGAAATTTCAGATAGTAATGGAATCAATATTACAAATTGCCCTGGACATAGAATCTTACTTAATATAGATGATGAATATGAAGAGAATATAACAGATAAATTTGTATATGATACCGATTCATATACAAATGGAACAATTGAGTATACAATTTCAAATTTAAACCCGGGGAATCATCAATTGAGACTGTCATTATTTGATAATTTTAATGAGGGAGCTAATCAAGAAGTAAATTTTAAGATAAAAGAGGGGTCAAAGATAAAAGTTTGTAAGGTTCTTAATTATCCAAATCCAATGAAAGATTTCACCCATTTTACATTTCATTTAGATGGAGACGCAAAAGTAAATATTGAAATTTTTACAATTTCAGGAAAATTAATAAAAAAAATTAATTATGATGAAGGACGAGCAGGCTTTAATCAAATCTATTGGGATGGAAAAGATGATGATGGAGATTATCCAGCAAGTGGAGTTTATTTCTATAAAATTATACTTAACTCAAAGAGGATAGATAATATATATAAATTAATAATTTCACATTAAATTTGAATATTATTTAAAAAATTAATAAAAAATTTGACAAGAAGTTTACTAATAATTTTATATTGAATTTGATAAATTGGATTTGAAAGGTATTCAAAGTAATTATGGTATTGTGCTTATAAAGCATAATGAAAAGAATGTTAATGTCAATAACTAGGCTACCAGTCGCAAGTTTGAAGTATGGCATTTAAGACTGGCATTTCCCAAAATGGGAATTAATATGTGAATGTCTTTATTAGGGATTTATAACTTTATTTTAAATAAGGTTCGAAACTTAGAATTTACAAAAAAAAATTCGGAGGAAGAGAATGAAAACAAAAATTTGTGTATTAACAATATTGATTTTATTTGTCTCTGCTTCTTTTGCCCTTGCAGCTATGAGATCAAATGCCCTCCCGAGTGACAGAATAAGAGTTTCACCCAGAAATACTCAATATCATCCCATTTTAGAAACTAATGGTGAAAAGATTAATATTGTAAAACCTGATGGAATAGGCTTTAGGGATCCACCAGAACCAGACCAGGATGTATACTTCTTATGGGAAGATAACTTTGAAGATGAAGATGCCATCTGGTATTATGCTAATGTTAGTTATTATTGGGTAATTCCAGATGAAGCTGATGAATATGGTGTCCGATTTACTGCTCGTCGTGCTGGTACTCTCGATGGAGCATATTTCTATTGGTACTCGGGTAGTGTTGGTGCTGAAGCAGTTGTACATGTTTATGCTGATGATGGAACAGGATATCCAGGATTAGAAGTTGGCTCAGTCACTGTAGCAGCAGTTCTGGGAGCTTTGAATTATGTTGATTTAACAGGACTGGAATTTGATGTAACTACAACTGATGACTTCTTTATAACTTATTCTGTAGTTCCAGGAGATACTCTTTCTATTATTTCAGATGATGGTCCAAGTGGTGCTAATCGTTCAGTCCAAATACTTCCAGACAGTTTAGTATGGACCTACACGATTGATGATTTTGGTGCTGACTACGAATGGTGGATTGATGCAGTAATTGGTGTTACTCCGGCTCCCTGGGT
>DAOVPZ010000089.1 GCA_030628975.1 Candidatus Cloacimonadota bacterium | reverse complement strand
TAACACATATAAAAATAAAAAATAATAAGACTGGTAAAATAAAGGAAATAAAAATCTCTGGTGTTTTTATCTATGTTGGATTAAAACCTAATACAGAATTCTTAGAAGGATTTGTTCAAAGAGATAAAGATGGATATGTTATTATTGATCAGAATCAAAAAACAAATGTGCAAGGAGTCTTTGCAGCAGGAGATGCTACAATTGATACTGTCAAGCAGATAACAACTGCTGTTGGTTCAGGAGCAAGAGCAGCTATTAATGCAGGACATTATATTGAAAATATGAAATTTTAATTTTAAGATTGTAATTAAAAAATAGTATAGGAGTAGATATGGCAATAAAATTGAATCAAAAAAATTTTGATGAAGTTGTTAACTCAGGTAAAGTAGTATTAGTAGATTTTTGGGCTGAGTGGTGTATGCCCTGTAAAATTATAACACCTATTGTAGAAGAATTAGCTAATGAATTTGATAAAGAAAAGGTTACCTTTGCAGAATGTGATGTACAATCCGAACAGATGATTGCACAAAGATATAGTATAATGGCTATTCCTACATTGTTAATATTCAAAGATGGAAAGGCTATGGACCAGGTCATAGGTGTTGTACCTAAGAAAACTATTAAAGATAAAATTAATCTATATATTTCTCAATCTTCGATATAGATAAGAATAAGACTATAATATTTTTTGGTCTGCTAATATTTCATTTAAAATTACTAAGTAAAAATTTATTAATAGATTTTATTTTACATTGGATTTAGGTTCTAATCAATTTCAATTTATTATTTTATAGATAGAAAAGTAGGAGAAATTGGCAACTGAACAGATAGAGATTATATGTGAAAACTGCATATATTGGAAAAATATACATTGTGAAAACTTTTCATCAAAATGGTTAGGAATGGTAACTTCGAAATCACAAAATTGTGGACATTTTAAAGCAAAGAAGAAAGAGAAGAAAAAGGAAGAATCTTCGAGTAATAAAAAAACCGAAAACAATAAAGAGGAAACCAGAGAAAAATAAGTTTAGATAATTTATTATGACTTCTCCTAATAATTTAACTATAGAAAAAACACTTTGTCTTATTAAACCCGATGCTGTTTCTGCTGGAAAGATTGTTGAGATTATTACAATTCTTAAAAATGATGGATTCCATATTGAGAAGATGAAAATGATGAAAATGAACAATGATATAGCCCAAAAGTTTTATTATGTTCATAAGAATAAGAATTTTTTTGAAGGATTAATCAGATTTATGACAAGTAATCAAATTGTGGCTATGATTCTTGAAAGAGAAAATGCAATTTATAGATTAAGAAGTTTAGTTGGAAATACTGATTCAAAAATTGCAGCTAAAGGTACAATACGAAATCTGTATGGGACTGATGAAAGGAAGAATGCCATTCATGCATCTGATAGCTATGAGAGTGCTAAACATGAAATAAAGGTTATTTTTGATAATTAGATGATGAAGATACCCTTAAAATATTATGAAATCTAAAATAATCCTCCTACAAGGTGGTATATCTAATGAAAGAGATGTTTCATTAGAAACAAGTAATGCAGTAAAACAAGCGCTCATTTCTTTTGGAAAAACAGTCCAAACAGTTGATCCTAAAGATTTTTGTAGGAATCATAATATAAACTATTCTTCGATGTTGAAAACGATTTTAGATAGCAAATGTGATAAAGTATTTAATGGATTACATGGTGGTGATGGTGAAGGCGGAACAATTCAAAAATTTCTTGAACTCTTTAATATTGATTTTACTGGTTCAATATCTTTCAGTAGTTTCATTTCAATGAATAAAAAAATCAGTAAACTCTTAGTTCATAATCTACGCATCCATGTTCCTCAATTTGTTTCCTTTTATAAAGATGAAAGTATAATAATTGAAAAGATTTTGAAAAAGTTTTTTTTGCCTTTTGTTGTTAAACCAAATTCTTCTGGGTCATCAGTTGGAGTTACTGTTGTTGAAAACCAAGATCAATTGCTAAAAGCAATTAGTAAGGCATTTGAGCATGATAGTGAAATTTTAATAGAGCAATATATAAAAGGAAGAGAAATCACAGTTGCAATGCTCGGGAATAAACCACTTCCCGTTGTTGAAATCAAACCGAAAAATGGTTGGTATGATTATCTGCATAAATATACAAAAGGTGAAACTGTTTATGAAGTTCCAGCAAATCTCTCAAAAAAACAATCAAATAAAGTTATAAAATACGCAATTAATATTTATAATGAATTCCAATGCCGAGATTATGCAAGAATTGATTTTCGTTATGATGGTAAGGAATTTTATTTCTTAGAAGTTAACACTTTACCAGGTTTGACAGCTTTAAGTCTTGTTCCTATGGCAGCAAAAGCTGTTGGTATAAATTTTAATGATTTAATTCATAGAATTGTTGAAAGAGATTGGGATTAACAGTAGCAGTGGCAGTTGGCAGTTGGCAGTTGGCAGTGGTAAGTAGTAAGAGCAATGAGAGAATCAGCTTAAGGTAGAATTTTAACAAGAATATGGCAATAATTTATTAAATCATCCCCGCCTGCCAAAGCTTGGCGGGCAGGTTAGTTCGTGTCCCCTCCCCGTTCCCAATTTAATTGGGAATCTCGGGGATAATTGTGGTTCGTAGCTAACAAAGGATTTTTAGATGAAAAAAATTAAATTTAGATTTATATTGTTTTTTTCAATATTTGTGTTTTTTATTACGATCATAGTTTCTCGAACATCAATCTATAAAAACTTAGAATTAAAATGGATTGATATAAACTTTTCTTTGCGAGGGAAAGAGGAACCATCTGATGACATTGTGATAGTAGAAATATCTGACCAATCATTCAAGGAACTTGGAAGGTATCCTTTTCCACGAAGTTATTATGCGAAACTTATTGAAAATTTGAGCGAAGCTGGTGCGAAGCTAATAATATTTGATATTGAATTTTGTGAACCAACTCTCCCTGAAGAAGATGAGCATCTTGCTGAGTCAGCAGCACTTTACGGAAATGTTATTTTTGCAGGAAAATTGATTGAACAAAAAATTGGCGGTTCTGTCTATAAAAGTATTCTAAAACCTATACCTGATATTACTAAACTAAATCTTGATTGGGGACTTGTTGGAATATCACAAGATCCTGATCATTTTGCAAGGCAGTATAGCCTTTTTGCAACTTTTCAGGATGTAGAATATTACTCACTTGGGATAAAAGCATTACAATCTTTAATTAGAGAGAAAACAAAAACTGAACCCCGTATTCTTAATAAAGGAGCAAGATTTGGAGTTGGTCATTATATTTTTCCCAAATATTCAGCAAATACTTCATTTATAAACTATTACGGTCCAGCATACACTTTTTCTGTATATTCAATGGATACAGTTTTGGATGATGAAAAGTTTACTACATTTAGCGAGCAAGAGTTTGATTTTGAATTCAACACTTTTGGTGAATATTTAAATCAAAAAACTTTTCAAGATAAGATTGTCTTAGTAGGAGCTACAGCGGAAGAGTTACATGACCTTTTTCCAACACCCTTTTATAGTTATGGAAAAGAAAGAAAGCTTATGCCTGGAGTTGAGATTCATGCAAACTTTTTGGAAATGGTTCTACATAATAATTCAATATCTACATTTAGTTTTTTATATTTTTTAATTGGATTATTGGTTATCATATTTCTTATTAATTTTATTTTTCAATTTATCAAAAAACCCTTTATTAATATAATATCATCATTTATTTTAATAGTAGTTTATCTTTATTTCGTTTATTACTTTTTTAGTGCAAAAAACATATTGATAAATATAACTGAGTTCCCAACAGCTATATTAATTTCCTTTCTTGGTAATTTGGTTCATCAATATTATATTGGAAGTAAAGAAAAGCGATTTATAAAAAATGCATTTCAACATTACCTTTCACCAACTGTTATAAAGCAACTTACTGAAAATCCAGATATGCTTAAGCTTGGAGGAGAAAAAAAGGTGCTTACAGCTTTCTTCTCTGATGTAGCCAGTTTTTCTACAATTTCTGAGAAATTAACTCCTGAAGAACTGGTAAATTTATTGAATGAATATCTAACAGATATGACAGATATTATCCTTGAATATGAAGGAACTGTAGATAAATTTGAGGGTGATGCTATAATTGCATTTTTTGGTGCCCCAGTTTCATATGAAGACCATGCCAGAAGAGCTTGCCTTGTTAGTATCGATATGCAAAAAAGATTGGCTGAATTAAGAAAAAAGTGGTCGCATGAAAAGCATTGGCCCGAACATGTTCATAATATGAAAATGAGAATCGGACTCAATACTGGTCCAATGGTTGTTGGTAACATGGGCTCAAAAACTCGGATGGATTATACCATGATGGGGGATTCAGTAAATTTGGCATCTCGTTTGGAAGGAGCTAATAAACAATATGGAACATATAATATGATTAGTGAATTTACTTACGAGGCAGCGAAGGATTTTATTGAAGCACGAGAATTGGATATGATTCGTGTGGTTGGAAAGTCAGAACCAGTTAAAGTCTATCAACTCTTATGTAGGAAAGGTGAATTAACAGAAGATAGTGATAAGCTCTATAAATTATTTACTAAAGCTATTGAGCTGTATCGAGATCAGCAGTGGGATAAGGCAATATTAAAATTTGAAGATGTTATTAAACTTAATGATGATGAGCCATCTAAAAGATATATTGAAAGATGCAAACAGTTTAAACTAAACCCTCCTCCAAAAGATTGGGATGGTGTCTTTACTCTTACTACAAAATAAACTTAATATGTATTCCGTCCAAATGAAGTTTTACTATATATTCAACATACAATGAGCAATATGCAGTAGGCAATAGGCAAAAAAATATAAAAGATGACAAATTTTAAAGATTTAACTGTTTACCCTGTTAAATATTATTGTAAATAGCAGATGGAGCACTGTGATGTTTCTATTTAACAGGGTGAATAAAAAATCTTTTAGTTTGGCAATGGAAATTTATCTGCTTACAAAAAGATTTCCTAAACCCGCCTGCCAAGCCTTGGCGGGCAGGGATGAAATTTATTCCCTTACAAATCAAATTAGAAAATCATCTCGTTCTGTTTGCTCAAATATTGCCGAAGGATACAGAAAACGTCAATATCCAGCACACTTTATAAGTAAAATATCTGATGCGGATATGGAAAATAGCGAAACACAAGTATGGATTGATTTTGCCTTTAGTTGTAATTACATTGATAAAAATATAAAGCAAGGTTTAGAAAATAAAACAATTGAAATAGGACGACTTTTAAATCATATGATAGAAAATCCGGAGAAATATAAGAAAAAAAGTAATCCATCAACTGGCGGGAAAAGGCAATTGAATAATGTGAGCAATCTTCCCGTCCGCGGGGATAGTAAGCAAAAGGGAAAAGTTGGCAACTG
>DAOVPZ010000127.1 GCA_030628975.1 Candidatus Cloacimonadota bacterium | reverse complement strand
CAACTACAGTGTTACCCTTATCCACAAGACTGTTTAGAACTGCAATTAATTTTTTTATGTCATGAAAGTGTAAGCCTGTCGTAGGTTCATCTAAGATATAAAGAGTTTTTCCAGTACTTGTTTTGCTTAATTCACGAGATAATTTTACCCGTTGAGCTTCTCCGCCCGAAAGAGTGGGAGATGGCTGACCAAGTTTGATATAATCGAGTCCTACTTCACATAATGTTTGTAGTTTTCTTCTTAATGAGGGGATATTTTCAAAGAACTTCAATGCCTCCTGTACATCCATACTAAGCACATCATCTATGTTTTTTCCTTTATATCTAATCTGTAAGGTTTCATTATTGAACCGTTTTCCTTTGCATACTTCGCAGGTTATGAACACATCGGGGAGAAAGTGCATTTCAATTTGTTTAACCCCGCTTCCGCTGCAGGATTCACATCTGCCACCGGGAACATTAAAGCTGAAACGCCCGGGTTTATAACCTCGAACTTTTGCAGCAGGAGTACTTGCAAATATCTGTCGAATATCATCCAATACTTTTGTGTATGTTGCAGGATTTGAGCGGGGAGTGCGTCCAATCGGGTCTTGTGTGATATTAATGATCTTATCAATTTTGTAGTGGTGAAGTATATCATTATATTTTCCCTCTTTATGCGAACCTCTATACAATCGATTTGCTAGTGCAGGATACAGAGTTTGGTTGATTAAAGAGCTTTTACCAGAACCAGAAACTCCTGTAATGCAGGTAAAAAGACCAAGAGGAATTTTTACATTAATCTTCTTTAGATTGTTCTGTGCCACTTTTGTAATTTCAATATATTCGTCATTATTCTTTCTATATTCTTCTGGAGCAGCTATTGAAAGTTTGTTTGTAAGATATCTACCTGTTAATGATTTTTCTTTTTTTTCAATTTCGTCCAATGAGCCTGATGCAACTATTTCACCACCATAAATCCCACCAAGAGGTCCAAAATCAAGAATATAGTCCGCACTCCTTATCATTTCTGCATCATGTTCTACAACGATTACAGTATTACCCAGATTTTTTAGTCCAATCAGCATATCTATCAAACGATGGTTATCTCTTTGATGAAGTCCGATAGTTGGCTCATCCAGAATATACATCACACCAACAAGTCCACTGCCAATCTGACTTGCCAGTCTTATTCGTTCAGACTCGCCGCCAGAAAGAGATGGCGCACTTCTATCTAAAGTAAGATAATGCAATCCCACATTTATCATAAACTTAAGACGAGCTTTTATCTCTTTCACTAATTCTTGTGCAATAAGTTGTTGATTTCCAGTAAGGTGAAGATTTTCCATAAATTTTATAATATCTCTTATCGACATTTTGGAAAGTTCGACTATTGATTTGCCCTTGATTTTTACACATTTGCTTTCAATTCGAAGTTTTGCACCGCCACAATCATCACAGGGTTTCTCGCTGTAGTAATTGAGATACATCCTTCGCATTGCATCCGATTTTGTTTCTCTAAAGCGTCTTCTGATTGTATGTAATAACCCCTCAAAAGGTGTCATAAAATGCCCGGAACTTATTTCTCCATCCCATGCAATTCTGAATCTTCTTCCTCTTGATCCGTAGAGAATAACATTTTTTGCTTCCTTGGTTAGCGTTTTCCAAGGTGTAGAAAGAGAGAAGCCAAATTCATCAGATAGCTGTAAAAGAATGCTATATCTCCAGGACCTTCTTTTCATACCCATTTCACCCCAATAAGCAATAGCACCATCCAGAATTGATTTTGTTTTATCTGGAATAAGTTTATCAATATCTAATTCCATTCGTGTGCCAAGTCCGTTACAGGTTTTGCACATACCAAGGGGACTGTTGAAAGAAAACATTTGAGGGGTTAATTCTGGGTAACTGATGTTACATTTTGGACAGGCATTCATTTTACTTAAAAGCTGGGTTTTCTTCTCCTTTGGGTAATCAATCATTACAATTCCGTTTGCGAGTTCTAAAGCAATTTCCATTGAATCTGCCAATCTGCTATCAATTCCTTTTTTTATCACTAATCTATCAACTACAACTTCAATATTGTGCTTGCTCTTTTTATCAAGGACTATATTTTCATTAATGTCACGAATTATTCCATTAACTCTTACTCGTACAAATCCATCTCTTTTAATCCGTTCAAACACATCCTTATGTTCACCCTTTCTTTCCCGAACAAGAGGAGCTAAAATTTGAATACGCGTTCCTTCAGGTAACCCAAGTAAATAATTTATCATCTGATCTGCAGACTGTGAGCTAACTTGTGCACCACATTTATAGCAGTATTGCGTCCCAACTCTGGCATATAATACTCGCAGATAATCGTATATTTCAGTAACAGTGCCGACAGTAGATCGTGGATTATGGCTTGCAGCTTTCTGCTCAATGGATACTGCTGGTGAAAGACCTTCAATGTAGTCAACCTTGGGCTTTTCCATCTGCCCCAAAAACTGACGAGCATAAGAAGAAAGAGATTCTATATACCGGCGCTGTCCTTCTGCATAAAGTGTATCAAAGGCTAAAGATGACTTTCCTGAACCACTTACTCCAGTGAATACAATCAGTTTGTTGCGCGGAAGGATTACATCTATGTTCTTTAAATTATGTTCGCGAGCACCTTTGATAATGATATTTTTTTTCATAGTAAATATATACTGCAAAATTTTAATTTTATAGAAACTATTCTTTTATAAAATTAATAAATAATTGTCAAGCACTAAATCGGTTAAATTAACAATTTGTTGTTTTGTAAAAAAAGATTGTTAATCTGATGCCTTCTACAATTGTATTTATCTCTCCTTATATAGAAAGCAAAATAACATAAACATGCTAGTGGCAACTATAACATGTATAAATTATGTAACTAATTCTGAATAAGAAAAAAAATAATATATTTTTCGAAGTACAAGAATCAGACCAGTCTTGTGAATTTGTTAATAATATATGAAAATATACTTATAATATTTAATTGTTTAGTTGTGTAGATTATTATTTAACCAATTTTCAGCTTCATCTTTTGTGCTAAATATCTTGCTGGTATATCTACTGTTGCTATCTTGAGAATGAAAAACAAAAGAAAATTTTTGTGAACTCTCATCAGAACACAACTCAATCTCACGAATAAGGTTGAGGTTAATCCAATTAAAATCACTTATTTTAATCATTGTGGTTCTTTCCTCCATATTTTTATTGCATATAAAAATATAAGGAAAATAACCCGTCAAACTTTTGAACAATTGAAACCATTTATATTAGACAGAAATTAGTTATTTCCAATATCCTTTTATCCAGGTCCATCCATGTGGGGTGTTTTTCCAATGACCGCTTTCCTTCAAGACATTTATTAATTCCTTATTTCTTGAGCTTACTAATATTTTTCATAGGGTATAAACATAATCTCATTTCATTAACTTTAGATTAATTCCCAAATACATCATTGATTTAGACAGAGAAAGATTGATTTAGACTGATGAAATGATTTAAAGCTGGCTAACTTTCTAATAAGTATACATCAATTTCTAATTTTTTGATTTTTTAATATCTATCAGATGGGCATCTTTATATTCTCACTTAATTAACTTTAGATTAATTCCCAAATACATCATTGATTTAGACAGAGAAAGATTGATTTAGACTGATGAAATGATTTAAAGGCAGCTAACTTTCTAATAAGTATACATCAATTTCTTATCAGTCTACATCAATGAAAATTTAATGACATTTCTTGAATGATTGCTCTCAAAATTTTTGCTCTTGATTTCATATCCGAATCAGATATTTTATTGCTCAGAAATTTTTCTCTTGCATTTTCTATTGCATTGTTGATTACCTCAACTGGCAATACTATACATGCCTTACAATAAAAACTCATTGACCTCCCCTCGTTGTAATTATCAAGTAGATTTTCTGCCAATATCCTTCTTTCTTTTTGATCATTTAACCAGCTATCCAATACTGATTT
>DAOVPZ010000079.1 GCA_030628975.1 Candidatus Cloacimonadota bacterium | reverse complement strand
CGCAGCATAAGAAGTGTGAACATATCTGATATAGTCTTGATGCTTCTTGATGCTCAAGATGAAATATCTGTGCAAGACAAACGAATTATAAGATATGCACAATCTCAATATAAAGATATTATTCTTGTTGTGAATAAATGGGATCTTATAGAAAAAGATACCTCCACAACTAAAATATTTTCTCAAAATATCAAAGATGAGACAAACTTCATAAATTATGCACCTATAATATTCTTATCAGCTCTAACTGGAAAAAGAGTTAACAAACTTTTAGACTTGATACTAAGGGTCGAAGAGCAAAGTAATAATAGAATTCCTACTGCCAAACTGAACAAATTCTTTGAATCTGTAATTCGGAAATACCCTCCTCACCATCCATCAAGAAAAGAAGTAAAAATATACTACTGCACTCAAGCGGATATTCATCCACCAACATTTGTATTTAGTGTTAATAAACCAAAATTGATCACAGAAAACTACAAAAAGTACATTCATAATCAAATCAGGGATGAATTCAAATTTGAGGGTGCTACAATAAAGTTAAAATTTAAAGGACGAAAGTGAAATTTCTAATTGCAATCTTAATTGCATATTTTCTTGGTTCAATACCAAGTGGATTCATTCTCGGAAAGATTTTCAAAGGAATAGATATCCGTCAATATGGGAGTAAAAATATTGGTGCTACAAATGTAATGCGAGTAGCAGGTGTAATACCCGGTATCATTTCGTTTATTTTTGATTTTCTCAAAGGATTTTTTGCAGTTCAAATTGGACGATGGTTACTTGAAAGTACAATGAATGTTTTTAGTGCACCAATTTTAAACTTTTTTAATAAAATTGAAGACCCAAAAACTTATCAAATATTTATTATTATTATTGGCATTTCAGTGATAATAGGTCATATTTTTCCAATTTTTTTGAAGTTCCGAGGAGGTAAAGGTGTTGCAACTGGTGCAGGTGCTTTTATAAACATTGTTCCAATTCCTATTGTGTATGCTTTAATTTCTTTTGTAATAATTCTAATTATTTTTCGATATGTATCTCTTGCATCTATGATAGCAGTAATAACATTTTTCATCGCAGAATTAATAAAGAACATTCCAAAATTTGATGAACTTCCTTTTTTAATATTGACAGCTTTCATGATGATTTTAATTATTTTTCGTCATAAAGAAAATATAAAACGGTTAATAAATGGACA
Organism: Candidatus Cloacimonadota bacterium; assembly: GCA_030628975.1. Taxonomy (GTDB): domain Bacteria; phylum Cloacimonadota; class Cloacimonadia; order JGIOTU-2; family JGIOTU-2; genus JAGMCF01. The sequence continues at coordinate 4,787 of DAOVPZ010000079.1, read as the reverse complement.
GGAATCAAAGATCAATTTCAAAAAACAGAAAGAAAAGTAAAAGAACGAAGTCTAACCAAGGTAAATTATGCAAATTACAGTGCATCTAAGGAAAGTGAGGAAAATCACCAACCCAGCCATTCATAACAGGAAAAAAGGGATAACGAGAATATGCAAGGACTTTCACACCCTTCTTAAAAGAATAACAATATGTGCGGAATAATTGGAATTTATCAAAAGGGCAAAAAACACACAAATGCTGCTAAACTTGCAGCTTATGCTCTTTTTGCTGAACAACATAGAGGACAGGAAAGTAGTGGAATCGTTGTTTCTGATGGCAATAAAATTTCTATAACAAAAGAAATGGGCTTGGTTAAGGAAGTATTTACTGAAAAAAAATTGAAAGAAATGGATGGCAAATTAGCAATTGGACATGTTCGTTATCCTACAAAAGGCAAATCTAACATAAATAATGCCCAACCCTATCTTCTTAATACACTTTCAGGCCAAAGCTTTGCTTTAGCAGGTAACGGAGATATCGTAAATTACTCTAATATTCGTAAGCAATTAGAAAAACAAGGTGTATTCTTTGAATCAGAAAACGATGGAGAATTGATATTAAAATATCTGGTTTTCTGGCATATAAATAAAGGATTGTCAATTATAGAATCAATAAAAAAAATTATGCAAAACTTTCAAGGCTCATATTCAACATTGTTGCTTATAAAAAATAAAATATATGCATTTCGTGACCCTTATGGAAATAGACCATTAATTATTGGGAAAAAAGATAATACTTATGTTTTGGCTTCTGAAACTTGCTGTTTAAATATTATTAATTCAGATTTTATCCGTGAGGTAAATCCTGCTGAAATACTCATAACTGATGAAAAGGGACTTCATAGTATTTACCAAAACCCTAATAATTATCGCACATCTAATCACAATGCACACTGTGTTTTTGAAATGATATATTTTTCCCGTCCTGATAGTATAGTCTATAACCATAAAGTATATGATTTTCGTGAAAAACTTGGTCAAAAGCTTGCTGAAAAGGAAAATAATATTCCTGATGTTGTAATACCAGTTCCAGATTCAAGTAATTTCATTGCTCTTGGTTATGCAAAAGGTTTAGGAGTGGATTTCAATTTTGGATTGATTAGAAATCACTATGTTGGAAGGACTTTTATTGTTCCAGAGCAAACAATTCGTGATGAAGGGGTAAATCAAAAATTCAATGCCTTGCCTGATTATTTCAAAGGGAAAATTGTTACATTGGTGGATGATTCTATTGTTCGAGGAACAACAATTCGTAAATTAGTAAAAATGGTTAGAAAAAATGGTGCTAAACAAGTTCATATAAGAATAGGCTCCCCTATGGTGAAATATTCATGTTTCTATGGAATTGATACACCCACTCGTGAGGAACTTATTGCAAATCAAAAATCTGTTGAGGAAATTAAAGATTACTTGGGAGCAGATTCACTGTGTTATCTAACTACCCGAGAATTAAAAAATTTAGTTGAGAATGATAAAGAATTTTGCTATGCATGTTTTGATGGAAAATATCCAATAAAACCAATTACATAGAAATACAAAAAAAAAGAGTGAAATTGAAAATAATTAAGTCTTCCTCATAAATTTATGTAATGAGTTGAAATATATCTCTATGACCTCTATGGTTATGAAAGGAATCAAATGAATGTTGAAGAAGATAAAATACGAAATATTTTGAATGAGTTCAAGAATAAAAGAATCCTTGTTATCGGTGATTTGATGTTAGACCATTATATCATTGGAGATGTAGAACGAATCTCCCCAGAAGCACCTGTGCAAGTAGTTAAAGCAGAAAATGAAAAGTATGGACTTGGAGGTGCTGCTAATGTTGCAAATAATATTAAATCTCTTGGGGCTACTCCTTTGATAATAGGAACGATTGGTGATGATTCAAATGGGCAAAAAATTCGTGAAATCTTTCTGAAAAACGATATTTCTGATGAAGGAATTTTTATTAATAAAGATCAACCAACAACACAAAAAACAAGGGTAATTGCCAGACATCAACAACTTATTCGTATTGATTTTGAAAATACTAATGAGCTTTCTACAGAACTTTATAGAGAGATTGAAAATTTCATTGAACAAGTCATCCCAGATATAGATGGAATAATACTGCAAGATTACAATAAAGGATTTCTTTCCAAAAGCCTAATCAAATTCGTTCTTAAAATTGCAAATAAAAATGAAAAAACTGTTGGAGTTGACCCAAAAACCAAAAACTTCTTTGAATATACAAATGCAACCATCTTTAAACCAAACAGACAAGAATTAGAAAAAAATCTCAATATCGATATTAAAGATGATGAAGATTTGTTATCTGCTGCAGAGATTTTAATACAAAAAGTAAACTGTTCTTATCTTGTTATAACTCTTGGAGAAAAGGGTATGTTCGTTTATGATAATAAGCGTAGACACTGGAAGATACCAACTTTTTCTCAAGAAGTTTATGAAGTTTCAGGTGCTGGTGATACAGTTATAAGCACACTTGTTTTGGCAAAAGTAACTGGTTCCGATATTAAAACTGCATCAATTATTGCTAATCATGCAGCTGGGATTGTTTGTGGAAAAGTCGGAATTACAACAGTCACTCCAGAAGAAATTATTCTCTCTTTCAAAAGGTGGAATGAATCATGATTGTTACAAGAAATGAAATAAAAAAAATCTCAGAAAATCTTCATAAACAAAACAAAAAAATCATATTCACAAATGGTTGTTTTGATATTCTTCACCGCGGACATATTGAATATCTAAAAGAAGCAAAAAAACTTGGCGATGTTTTAATTATTGGTCTTAATAGTGATAATTCTGTAAAAAAAATTAAAGGGGGCAATCGACCAATAAATTCTGAAGAAGATAGAGCTGAAATCTTATTTCAACTTAAACCTGTAGATTTTGTTGTAATTTTCGATGAGGACACACCTTACGAATTAATTAAAGGCATTGTTCCAGATATTTTAGTTAAAGGTGGAGATTGGAAAATCGAACAAATTGTTGGAAGTGATATTGTGATTGAAAATGGTGGAAAAGTAAAAAGTCTAAAATATTTTCCAAGCAGTTCCACAAGTATTATAATCAAGAAAATTATTGCTTTAGAGAATTACAAAATTAAAAAAAAACTTGAATAAGGAGATTTTATATGGCAGCTTTTTTTACAGGTTTAAAACCAATAATTATTCCAATTTCTATTGTGATTGGTTGCATATTAGTTGGAATAATTTTACAGAAAATTATATTTGTAAGTCTATTAAAAATAGCTAAAAGGACTTCATGGAAGGGTGATGACATCATCATCCAATCTTTTAAGGGCATGTTAATTCTATGGGGGTTTATAATTGGTATGTATATCGCTCTTCCAATTTCCTCTTTTTCTAAAGAAGTTCATATAATTATTCATAAAATTCTTCTCGTTTTCATTATATTTTCATTCACAATAGTTTTAGCAAAAATGATTGCTGGTTTTGCAGGTCAATATGGTGAAAAAGCAGGAAGCACTTTTGCCAGCACAAGTATATTCAGAAATATTACAAAAGCTATCATATTGATTATTGGAACTTTAATTATTTTACAAAGCTTGGGCATTGCAATCACTCCACTTTTGACAGCTTTGGGTGTTGGTGGTTTAGCTGTCGCCCTGGCTTTACAGGATACGCTCTCTAACCTCTTTTCTGGATTTCAAGTTATTGCCTCAGGTCAAATTAAAAAAGGAGACTTTATTCAACTTTCATCTGGTGAAGCAGGATATGTAACAGACATAAACTGGAGAAATACGACAATAAAGGCATTTGGAAATAATATTATTGTAATTCCAAACTCAAAACTAGCTTCACTTATTGTAACAAACTACAATTTACCACAGAAAGATATGTCAGTACCTATCGAGGTTGGTGTGAGTTATGACAGCAACCTCGAATTTGTTGAAAGTGTTACATTGGATGTAGCCAGAGAAGTCATGAAAGAGTTTAAAGATCTATCAGCAAAAACTAACCCAATTATAAGGTATCGTTCATTTGGAGAATCAAGCATAAACTTTGCAATCATTCTTTATGTTACTGAGTATGTAAATAAATTTTTACTTCGTCATGAATTTATCAAACGACTGCATAAACGCTACAATGAAGAAGGAATCGAAATACCTTTCCCACTTAGAACAGTTATTATGAAGCAACCCAAAGAATAATATGCAATTAAATATATATATGTTTCCCCTAACCTTTACAAGTAAGAACCAAAAAGGAGAATATTAGTCAATAATAAAACCAAAAATTTCTAAATCCTAATTTCAAATGTCAAATAAAATGACAAAGCCCAAATGTCCAATCATGACATCCCCGTGCCTGTGGGACGGATTCTTGGAGAATCAACCCTTTTATTTTTGTTCACCCTGTGGAATACGAAGTAATTTTGTTTTCAAACTAAATTATTCCACAGGTTAAATTAGATATTTGTCCCGATAAGTTGGGACTATTAGAAACTATTCCCAATTTGTTGGTAGTAATTAGTCATTTCATGCCAGAGGCAGGTCCTCCGGATAAATAGCCTTTATAATAGAGTCCCAAGTCAGAATAATCCCAATATATCGAGATGCCAAAAATTACACGAATATTATTGATAAGAGCTTAATACAAAACCAATTTTTGTTTCCACCACCTTCGTTGGGGACAAAATAGAATTTATTTCCTGAGCTTATGTTTATGCAAATATAAATTTTCAAAAAGCAATTTATCGGTGTTTACCCCGTGTAATAACTG
>DAOVPZ010000046.1 GCA_030628975.1 Candidatus Cloacimonadota bacterium | reverse complement strand
TTTAGAGGACAATATAAGAATGCGCAGACCTCTTGAGAGAATCGGTGCTGAGATTTATAAAACTTATCGTATTTATGATAAGAAGCTGACCTAGAATTAATGAATTTTTTAGGAGCTGTCAGGGATTCATCCTTCGCAGTAGCAGTTCTACTGCTGCGAAGAACAGACCATTCCCTGACAACAAAGAATACCGAGTGTAAATTCGCCATGGAGTGGTCCATGACGACTCCTTAACTAAATTTACCCTGATGGAATAGCTTCGCATTCCACAGGGTAAACTAATTCACTAATTTACCAATTATTATGTTTAATTTATCATTCCTAAATTCCATATTATTATTTGGATTATTAGCTGGAATTATACCAGTTTTAATCCACCTTTTCGTAAAACATCAACCCAAAATTGTATATTTTAGCTCTTTACGATTCCTGAAACAGATTCAAAAGAATCAAGCCAGGATTATCAAATTATGCCAGATACTTCTTTTGATAACAAGAATTCTGATTATTATCTGTTTGATTTTAGCATTGTCTCGTCCTGTAATAAAGACCTTGATACCTTCTACTAACTGGCGAACTCATGCACCAACCATTGCAGTTATGATTATTGATAACAGTTTTAGTATGAATTATCTTGATGGAAGTAGTACACTACTTGATAGAGCTAAAGAAATTGCAACTGAAATCACTGAGATGTTAAATGATAATGATAAGGTTATGCTCCTTACACTTAATAATAATTATAATTTACAAAATAGTTATTTTTCTATACCTTCTAAAATTAAAGATAAAATTAATAAGATATCAATTACTGATAATTCACAATTAATTAGATCAATTCTTTTAAAAGCAGAGATGGAACTTTCTCGTGTAGATGTTATTAATAAGGAGATTTATTTCATTACTGATAATCAAAAATATTCATGGGAAAATATTCAAGAGGTAACTCAACGACTTCAAACTGATATTTTTATAATACCAGTACCTCAAGAAAAGGATAAAATAAATCTTACAACAGTTTCAACTTGGTTTGTACCAAAACTTTTAAGCGCATCAAATCGTTCAGAAATCAGAGCAGATATAAAGAATTTTTCTGAAAAGAAAATTAATACTGTTATTGTATCTCTCATCATAGATAATATTACAAAAGAGGAGAAAGTAATTTCATTAAATCCATTCCAAAGCAAGCAAATATCATTTGAATTTCAGGATAAGGGAGAAAGGTTTTATTTTGGTTCAGTAAAAGTAAAAGATGAAATGTTACCTGATGATAACAGTTTTTATTTCAGCTTTCCATCCCGATCTATCGGGAAATTACCAAAGATAGTTGTCATTTCAGAATATGATATTCCTTTTCAATTTTCAACAGCACTTGATATAATCACTGAAAATAAATGGGAAAGATTAACTCCTGAGGATATTAATGATGATATTATCACAAATAATCACCTTTTTGTGTTTTATAGATTAGGAGAATTTTCAGATAAATTGGAATTCTTTGCCAATGAGATTCTTCAAAATGGTAAATCAATTTTCCTTATACCTGGAGAAGAATTGTTAAACAATAGTACTCATGAAATAAGGCTTGATAATAAAAAAGTCAGATTTGAGTCACTTATTACTCAAAGTTCGAAGATAGAATTCATCAATAAACTTCATCCTATTAGTGCAATTTTTTCTAAACAGATGTTTCAAAAGACAAGAATTGATAAGATGTGGAACATCATTGCTCCTGATTTTTCCTCTTTGTTCTCAAGCGGTAATGATAATTCTATTTTTCTAATTAATGATAGATTTTTGATTTCAGCAATTGATTTTAAGGAGAACTGGAGCAATCTGATATATCAAACTGCTTTTCCAGTTTTATTGTATCATATAGGGGAGTTTCTTGGTGGAGAGGAGTCAAGACTGAATAATTATACGACTGGAATACCTTTTCCAATTGAAACAAAAGGTGCAATAGAATGTCAATTGCCAAATGGCGAGATTATTCCGATTTTTATTGGAAAGGAAATGGAAACTTTCACACAAACAGATCAACAAGGGCATTATTTCTTAAGCAATGATGATGTTTTGCAAACGGTTTATTCTTTTAATGTTCCAAGAGAGGAAAGTAACTTAACCCTTATTTCAGAAAGAGATATTAAATCATTACAAAATTTAATTTACAGGATTCATTTTCTTGAACCAGATAATTGGAAAATACATATTTTAACTTCTCGTTATGGTTATGAATTTTGGAAGATATTATTCTGGATTGTGCTGACTTTATTGGTTATTGAAATGATACTTGCATATTCTGGGAAGAAGGCTGTAAGTTGTTGAAAATTCTGTGTTTATCGGTGTATTAGGTGGTTGAGAGAGAATAAATGAATAACAAAGATTTTTTGAATCCAGAAATTGTAGCAAAGTTAGACAGATTTGAAATTCGAGCACGTTTGATTGTTGAAGGATTTATTACAGGTTTGCATAAATCACCATATCATGGATTTAGTGTAGAATTTTTAGAGCATAGAGAATATCTTCCAGGTGATTCTATCAAACATATTGACTGGAAAGTGTTTGCAAAATCTGATAGATATTTTATTAAAAAATTTGAGGAAGAGACAAACCTTAAAGCATATATCCTGATTGATTGTAGTAAATCTATGGGATTCACTTCCCAGAAAATAAGCAAACTTGAATATGGAAAGACTCTTGCATCAGCATTATCTTATCTGATGATAAGCCAGCAGGATGCAGTAGGACTTCTTTCCTTTTCCGAAGAAATTAGAAGTTATATTCCACCCCGTTCTGCAAAAACCCATCTTAATACACTTTTTCATGAATTAGCAGACCTAATTCCACAATATACAACTAATACTGCAGCTATATTACATAATCTCGCTGATAGAATAAAAAAAAGAGGTTTGATTATTCTCATTTCGGATTTATTAGATGAACCTGAAGAAATTATGATGGGTTTACAGCACTTCAGACATCAAAAACATGAGGTTGTTGTTTTTCACTTATTAGATAAGCAAGAATTAAACTTCAAATATAATAGGAAAACAAAATTTATTGATATGGAAACGGGAGAAGAGTTAATTACTCAACCCTGGGAAATTAAGAAGATGTATTTGAAAAAAATGGAAGAAATGAAAAAATTCTTCTCCTCCAAATGTCATAATTCGTATATTGATTATGTGCCTATAAATACAAGTACACCTTATGATAAAGCACTTTTTGCGTATTTGATTAAGAGGCAGAAGTTGTTGTAAAATAAATATATAATATGTATGTTTTATAAAAATGTCTAAAATTTTTTAAATAAATCTTGACATTTAATATTAAACATCTATTAATTTATATAAATAAATTTATTATTAGAGATTTATATGAAAATAGAAAACATCAGTACATCAATCGTTCTTCTTGCTAAAAACCACCATGTGATGGGATTACATCCTTCATTTCTAAGCAATGAAAATATTGTTCCGTTTGATTGGGGAACAACAGGAGAGATTATTTGTACGCCTGCATTTTCCACAGTTAACTATAAAAATAATTATTCTTTTAATATAGATAACAATAAATTACAAATAATTAATAAAGATATAACCCTTTTTCTTGAAGATTCTAAAGTTGCAGATTTAGCAATAAAATATATTAATAGATTAGATTATATTAATTATTATGCGATTGGAATAAACTTTACTTTTTTTATATATTTAGAGAATCCAGAAAAATTTTTAATAGAAAAATTTTTTAATTTAAATATGTTAGAAAAATTTCCTAAAAAATTAAAAAAGGTGGAGCTGAAATTTACTTGCAAGTTGGATTCCACAATATTAAACCTAAATTTGAAATCTGGCTTATTGGAAAATAGAAATGAGGATATCACTGGAAAAGGAATTTTTATTGATACAAATTATCATTATGATTTAAAATCTAAAAATAGGATTGAAGACTCAAAAGAATACCTTTTAACATATAATGAAAAGTGTATACATATTAGAGAAACTATTAATAAAGTAATAAATAATGGGAAGTTATAATGAATGATTATAATACTACAGATTCAGCTCTTATAATGTCTGATCCACAAAAAGTAGAAAACATTTTAATCTCAAATTTTATAAAAAGAAGGTATGGTTTTAAAAAAGCTTCCCAATCCTTCTTTGAAGATTTTTCTCTTAATAAAACAGCAAAAAATACTGCTGATGTTGACTTGGCTAGTATTTCTGATGCTAAAATTTTATACAATCAAATCCATCCATTTTTTGAAAAGTATAAATATAAGGAAAGAATTAATATTAAATGTGAAGAACTTTTTAATGAATTATATAAATCATGTTCTTTTGAAGATTGGGATGGTTATGGCGCTTCTCCAATTAAAAAAGAAATTATTGAAAGAACTAAATCATTTATTAACTTACTGTCCAGTAATATAGTTAATAAAATTGACATTGATGAAATTTGTCCAAATCCTAATGGAACTATTACAATTGAATTTGGTTCAAAAAATCGCTATTTACAAATAGAAATTGGTTTAACAAAAATAAATATTGTTGGAAAAGTTGATTATGATTCAGAATTCTTTTGGGAAAACTTCAAAATTAACAATAATAATTTAAATTTTTTAAATCAATTAATAATAAGAGTATTATAATAACTCTATATGATTTTTGAACTCAAAAGAGATGAAAAATTGGTGCGTATTATTTTTTATCCCTACCATTATGATAAAAAAAGAAATAAATTAAAACGAGGGTCCTTTCAACCTCCATACAATAGAGATGAGGTTTCTGTTCAAAGACTTTTAATTGTTGATGTTAATTTTTGCAAAAAATTGGGGAAAGAAATATCAATAAAATCAAATAAAAAGAGATACATAGGATTAGCTCTTGTAATAGTTAAATCGGTACTAAAAGCTGGTGCTTTTGTTAAAGCTTCACATAGTAAAAATTCTCTTGGTCATGCCAATATATATTATGGATATACAATCCAACGTGATGAACCTATACCAGTCAAAATGGCTGTTACTATCAATAAAATCATTGATAGTTGTAAATTTTATTTAGATCCGAACCCAGATGTTGAATTATGGGTAGGGGAAAAATTATAACAATCTTTTACACCTTTTTATAATCCACGAACAAACATGTAATTTTTAAGTTTTATTGTTCCTTAAATATTCCTATCTTTTTATTTTTTATCGCATTATACCAATAGAAATGCTTTTCATTTAGCTATATAAATTCATTCCTGTTGGATTGGTAAAAACTGTTTACCAAATTTCAATTTACCCTTATTAAGATTTTTCATCATTTTTTTCATCATATCAAATTGTTTCAGGAGTTGATTAACTTTTTGCAATGAAGTGCCACTACCTTTTGCAATTCTTTGTCTACAGCTTCCATTTATGATTTCTGGATGTTCTCTTTCCTTTTTGGTCATAGAAAGAATAATGGCTTCAATATGTTTGATATCAGTTTCATCAATATTTATATTCTTCATAAATTTAGGATTTGCTCCAGGCATCATCTTTAAAATTTCATCTATTGGACCCATTTTTTGCATCTGTCTTATCTGAATAAGAAAATCTTCAAGAGTAAAAAGATTTTTACGAAGTTTCCTCTCTAATTTTTCTGCTTCTTTTTTATCAAAAACTGCTTCAGCTTTTTCAATTAAAGTTAGGACATCTCCCATACCCAGAATGCGTGAAGTCATTCTATCAGGATGAAAGATTTCTAAGTCGTTAAGTTTTTCACCGATACTAACAAAACGAATTGGCTTTTCGATAACCGCTGTGATAGACAGTGCAGCACCACCTCTTGCATCACCATCTAACTTAGTAAGAATAATACCGGTAAGATTCAATCGTGAGTTAAATTCTTTTGCACTGTTTACTGCATCTTGTCCAGTCATAGCATCTGCAATATACAGGATTTCATCAGGTTTGATAATTTTGGATAGATCCTCAACTTCAGTCATCATTTTGTCATCAATATGAAGTCGTCCAGCAGTGTCAAAAATTATAAGGTTATGCTGATTTTTCTCTGCAAATTTCAAAGAGTCTTTAGCAATTTTTGATACATTATTAATATCCTCAGAATAAACCGGCACATCAATCGATTTTCCCAAGGTTTCCAATTGTTTAACAGCTGCGGGTCTATAGATATCTATAGCCACTAAAAGTGGTGTGTAGTTTTGTTTTTTGTAATGTAATGCAAGTTTTGCACAAGCGGTAGTTTTACCAGAACCTTGCAATCCTACAACCATTAATTGGGATGTTTTATTTTTGGGTAAAGCTGTTTCCGGAATATCAGATGTCATTAGAGCAATAAGTTGTTCGTTTACAATTTTTACGATCTGCTGACCTGGAGTAAGGGATTTTCGAACAGCTTCTCCTAAAGCCTTTTTTTCAATCTCTTTGATGAAATTTTTTACAATGAGGTAGTTTACATCTGCTTCCAGTAAAGCCAGTCTAATTTCTCGCAAGCCATTTTTAATATCTTTCTCAGAAAGTTTTCCCCGAGCCTTGAGCTTTGAGAAAATTTTTGTGAGTCTGCCTGTGAGTGACTCAAACATTTCGCAGTCCTTGAATTACTTCTTTGTAATTATTACTGCTAAATATAAATTCTCCTGCAACAAGAATGTTTGCTCCAGCTTCTTTTGCTAATATTGCAGTTTTGTAATTTATTCCACCATCTACTTCAATCTCAATGTTTCGTTTGCTTATCATTGCTGAAATCTCTTGGATTTTTTGGGTACAATCCTCAATATATTTTTGACCTCCAAAACCAGGATGAACAGCCATTATCAAAACATAATCAATGTAATCCAGGATATTCTGTACCTTACTAAGAGATGTGTCTGGATTGATTGCAATTCCTGCTTTAACATTAGATTTTCTAATTCTGTCCAATAATTTTTTATATTCAGAATCAGTTTCAATATGAAATGAGATATAGTGCACTCCACTTTCAATAAATTTATCAATAAAAGATGTTGGATTAGTAATCATTAAATGGGCATCCAGTGGGAGATTTGTTGTTTTTCTTAATTGTTTTACCAACCCAGGACCAAATGTAAGATTGGGCACAAAATGTCCATCCATAATATCAAGATGGAGCATATCTGCACCAGCTTTTTCGACCTGCTTTATTTCCGCTTCTAAATTAATGAAATTTGCCGATAATATGGAAGGAGCGATCTTGGTTTGCATATTTTAAAGTATTCTCTATTTAAGTTTTGATATGAATAAAAGGATTAGTTTGAATAACTTTTTCTTGAGAATTTATCAGTCAGTCCCGATTTACCCGTTCTCCGTAGTACTACGAAGGATGAATCGCGACTTCCCAATACATCGGGGAGCTGGAGGATTATATGTGGATTCTTTTAGCAGAGATTGAAAAAATGATATCTTTAATCTTGTCTTGATAGTTTAATTTTTTGTTTATTCTATGAATAATTTTTGATTTTTGCAGGACCAATTCTTGAAGCCATACATTATTTTCTACATTTACGAACAGGATATTATTTTCAAGTTTGTTTATTAGAGCCTTTTTGCTTAAGATTCCACCAACAGC
>DAOVPZ010000069.1 GCA_030628975.1 Candidatus Cloacimonadota bacterium | reverse complement strand
TGGAGGTAATGGTAACCCCGGTTTTGGTGCAAATTTAGCTGAGGCACAGAGAACTTGCGGCAGATGGATAGGATTTGGGCAAGATGGTACGTTTGAAAATGATAATGGATTCTATTCGCTTAGCATTTTCATTAATAAAGATCATATATCGATAAGAGGTTTTGGAAATGAAAAAGGACAAAACCCAAGTTATACACATAGTGCGTGCCCACCAGACAGACAAGGGAATGTATTTTGCGGCGTTGGTATTTGTCCAAAACTTAACCCACCATTTAAAGGCGGCTGTACCAATTAGTTGAATTAGTCTCGGTCAGCCTCGGCGAACAGACGGGTTAGTCCCCGCGTTCTCAGGGACGGGGATAAGTTCAGGTATTTATTTCTATAAACTTTCGCAAAGATATTTTTTATTAGATATTTTTTTATTTCACTTCATCTTCAGAAGAACTTTAAGTATCCCTGCTGGTTCAGATTTGTAATCTGAACCTAAACATTTAAAATGTATGGTTCAAGTAAATATTTGAACCAGCAATAGTCCACCGTCCCGATTATATCGGGATGGACGGCGGGGAGAACGAGTATATCGGAATGTTACAAAGCATTTACCTAATAAATATTTATCCTCTGTCCCGATATATCGGGATTAACGAAGGAGGATCAATTTCTTGGTCGAATACTCCTTGCCATCAACTTCAAGTTTGTAAAGATAAATTCCCGTTTTTTGCAATTTGCTATTTTCATCTTAATTTGAGGTGTCACAGTCCAAACCATGACATAAATCTCTATTTTATGCAATTTTCCATTCGCATCTTTCCCATCCCAGATTATATTCTCAGAATTTGAATACCAAAAATTCCAAATTGAATACTCGTAATTCTATCCAATAAACTCAACAAATTCTTTGGGGTAGTTGGTCATATCCAGTTGTTCTTTGTCCGGAATGGGTCTTATACCCCACTCTTGCATTGCTAATGCTCCAAGTAAAATTTCAATCCTTTTACCTTCTTCATCCGTTCCTATCTCCTCCAGGACTCTGGCATGGGTACGCACAGGAAGTCCCTCAACAAGGCAAGATAAATGACATTCTTTCTTTACCTGATATATCCGGCCTCCAAGGGCAACAGGTTCTGGTTTGTCTAATTCAATTGATGGCAAAAGCGATGCTACATTTTTCACAACATAGGTATTCCTTGCTCCTGTGTCAAAGAGGCACCAGCAATTACGGTCAACCACAATAATATTAGTTCTTACTCTTCCCATGAAACAACCTTTCATTTGATTACAAATTATGTTTTATTCAATAATTTCTAAATTAATACTATCCATTAAATTATCACTTATAATGTCAATAAATTTTTATCCTGTTTAAGAAATTCATTATACTATAAATATCGTAGACTATTATAATCTGAGCATCATTTATTCCTTATCCTAAACTATCTTTAAGCTAAAAACTCTTAATATTAATTCATCAATAGTTAAATAGATATTCAATATTACAAAATAACAAATTGTAAAAAATATATTTCATTACCCTTTCAAATACAATAAGTTTGACAAAAATCAAAGCCATATTTCTTTTATCAAAAAATTTAAGGAAGATTGAAATTATGATGTATAAAAAGTTTATAATAACAATCTGTCTAACATTATTTTTTGTGACAATACTATCCGCCAAAGAATTAACCTTTTCATTCAGTTTTGATAAACCTGAAATAAACCAAAACCGTATTGAGTCAGATTTGATATCTAAATTAGCCATTCCTGGTGAGCCAATAATTCCATTCTACCCTATAAAAATATTACTTCCTTTTGGAGAACAAATATCGAGTGTTAATGTTAATCATTCGGATTGGCAACTCATTGATAAAGGAGTTTATATAGACTTTGCAAAAACTCCTCATCCAACAAATTCAAATGAGATAACTCCAACTACCAAAAATAATGAAATTTATTCTTTTGATAAGCATTATCCTATTTCAGAATTTGAAGTTTTAAACACAGAACTTTTCGCTGGTCATAGCATAGCAATCATAAATCTATTTCCTATTAGGTATCTGCCAAAATCCGGGATCGTTCAATATTTATCTATGATGGAATTAAATATCGAGACAAAACCAAACTCACAATTATCAAATTATCAATCCAGGATGCTTTGTAATTCAAATTCTATTATTGAAAGATTAGAGAAATTTGTCAAAAACCCAGAGGAACTAAATTCCTATTTTGGTAAGGAAAAATCGAAATCTATCAAGGATAACTTAATTAATCCTGATGATCCGCATGATTACATCATTATTACGGGAGAGAATTTTGTATCACTTTTTGACGACTTTGTAAATTGGAAAATTGGATTAGGTTTGAATCCTTCTGTTTATACAATACAAGACATTAACACTGAATATGTTGGAACAGATAATGCTGATAAATTAAGAAATTTCATAATTGATGCTTATACGACCTGGAATTCTTCAGATTACCCCCTTGAATATGTACTTTTAGGTGGAGATGATGAAATAGTGCCATTACGGAAATTGTATGTTGATGCTGGGGGCACAATTGGTTATATTCCTTCTGATTTCTATTTTTCTGCTTTGGATGGCAATTTTGACTATAATGGTAATGGTATTTATGGAGAATATCCTGCTGATAGTGTTGACTTTATGCCAGAAATTGCAATTGGTAGAATTCCTGGTGATATAGAGATTGATTTTGTTAATGCTTTATATAAAATAATGGATTACAAGGAAAACCCGAAACCTGCTTTGGAAAAAGCTTGTATGGTTGGTGAAAATCTCAATTGGAATCCAGTTACCTGGGGTGGTGATTATAAGGATGATATTCTAACTCGAATACCTGAGGATAACTATCATTTCTATACTTTATATCAACGAGATGGAACTTATTCAGATCAAGCAGTTGCAAATATGCTCAATAGTGGAGTTGGAATAATGAATAATATGGGACATGCAAACTACTGGATCTTAATGGGTTTGAGTCCAAATTCTGCTGACCAATTAATTAATACTGAGTATGGACTAATGTATAGCCAGGGATGTTTACCTGCTGCATTTGATGAAGCAACAAGTATGAGTGAAGAAGCAGTGGCTGAACGATTAATTATCGCATCAGGTGGACCTATGGCTTTTATTGGGAATACTCGTTATGGCTGGTATTGCCCCGGTTCTATCGAAGGACCATCCCAACAGTTTGACAGAACCTTTTTTGATGGTTTATTTGCAGGAGATATTAAACAGTTAGGTGATTGTAATAATTATTCAAAAGTAGTACTTATCAATCAAGTAGGTAATCCATGGCTCCGCTGGTGCTATTATGAACTTGTTCTATTTGGCGATCCACACACTGAAATTATTACATTAGATGGTGAGTTCCCATATATTGAACTTACCAATATTACTATGAATGATGAATTGGGGGATGGAGATGGTATTGTAAATCCTGGTGAAGATATAAAAATGATAATATGGTTAAAAAACCTTCCGGATTGGCAGCCTGCTTATGATGTAACGGTCACGATGAGATATGATGGTGATGAAATTACCATAATAGATAGTGTTAGCGAATTCGGCGACATGCTGCCTGGAGAACTATCAACAAATATTTCTAATCCAATAATTTTTCATGTTGCAGATGATTGTGGATATAATGATTTAAATTATAATCTTTTAATAACAGCAAATACAGACTCTTTATACCCGTTCGCACAAACATATTATGGAAGCATTAATGTTTCTTTAGTGCAGACTAATTGGCCAAAATATCTTGGTTGTGAAGTGAAATGCTCACCTGTGGTTGTAGATTTTGATAATGATGATGAAAAAGAAGTTTTAATCGTTGATTGTGCTGGAAAAATATATTCTTTTGAAGCTGATGCAAGCATTTCTACAGGTTTTCCTGTTGATCTTAATGAAGCAGTTTGGGCTTCAATTGCTGTCGGGGATATTGATAATGATCAAGAATATGAGATAGTTTTAACAACACGATTTAATAAAATTTATGCAATTGATAATGACAAATCCATAATTCTTGAATACGAAACCGAAGGGCAAATGATTTGCACTCCTACAATTGCAGATTTAGATGGGGATGAAGAATTAGAGATTATTGCACCATGTTTGGATGGAAAATTGTACATCATCAAAATAGATGGAACTGATTTCCCAAATTTCCCTTATGACTTTGGCTCACCAATATGTTCAGATGTTTCAGTTGGTGATATCAATAATGACGAAGTAAAAGATATAGTTTTTGGTACATTAAATGGAGCTTTATATGCAATTTCTTCGAATGGAGAAATTTTGGATGGTTTTCCTGTTGAAACTGGCTCAACAATTTGGTCTTCACCAATTATCTTCGGAGAAGACAGCAATATAGCTTTTAGCAGTTATAATCACAATATATACATATTGGATGGTTTCGGTAATATACAAGCCACAAAAGAGATTTCATCAAATATATTCCCTTCTATGATTGCTTTTAGACAGGAGAATAATGGCTTATTTGCAATTGCATCAAATACTTTAACTGGTTCCATAGAATTAATTGATATTAATGCATCAACCTTGCCAGGATGGCCCCAAAATATGAATTCAAGTTCAAAAAATAGTCTTGCTGCAGTTGATATAAACAATGATGGAGAATTAGAAATATTAGCATCAACTACCAATGGAAATATATTCTGCTATTCTCTTGGTGGTGAATTGCTTCCAGAATTTCCAATTACAAATTACTCAACAATGAATTCATCTATTACAATAGATGATATAGATGGAGATGGAGATTTTGAAATAATTTCTGGTACTCTTACTGGGGTGGCAATATGGGATTATAAAAATCCTAAAGGTTCACTAACTCCCTGGACAATATATAGAGGTAATATTCGGCGAACAGGAAATTATGGCGATAATATAATTACTTCAATTGATAATATTTTGTATGATAATAAAGAATTTGCTCTTTACCAGAACTATCCGAATCCTTTCAGTCCTTTTAAAAATGGGATAACAACAATACATTTCGCCGCAAAGCACGCAAAGCACGCAGAGATGAAAATTTATAATGTTAAAGGGCAATTAGTGAAAGAATTCAAAATTCAATCCCCAATTAAATTGGGGACAAAATCAGAAATTAACAAAATTGACTGGAATGGTAAAGATAATAATGGTAATCAAGTTTCAAATGGTATATACTTTTACAGATTATTGACAGAAAATTATACAAGTCCAGTAAAAAGACTACTTCTTTTAAGATAAAATATTGGTTTTTAAGTTTTGCTTTTTAACTTTTGCCTTTTGCATTTTAATCTTAATCTTTGGGTGCACCCATAGCTCAACAGGTAGAGCAACTGACTCTTAATCAGTAGGTTCCGGGTTCGAGTCCCTGTGGGTGTACCATTTTTGACTCTCGTATATTTATCTCTTGTAAGTCACTGAAAATTAGAGCAGTTACAGGTGTTCGAAAAGAGTTAAATTCGTAATACATACCATCAGGGAAAATTAAGTTCTGAATCCGTTATTTTATATCTATATCAGCCTTTTTCCAGAGTTCAATAATATTTATATTAGCACATCCCTTTTGCTGATGACCTGAGCCGTAGGCGAAGGGCATCAGCAAATGGTAAACAGTAAAAGCATCCACTTGATCAAATTATTTCAATATTATTAATATGGTTATCATCAATAATCGGAGATATTTATTCTTGATATTGTAGAAATGTTCTTTCTCTGAACAGACCTAATAATATTTCAGTGCTAAATTAGATACAGATAACATCTTTCGATATTATTGTCGAATTTAAAATCCTCTATCATCTATTCATGCACCAAACCAAATATTTTAGCTTTCAAAGGATATTAAAATTTTTTGAAGTCATAAATTATATTAACCTCTACTAATAATAATGAATGATAATTGTAAAAAAAAGCCTATCCATCCGCCAGTTGGCGGACAGACAGGCTTATATATTGCTTCTGATTAAATTATCGCATCAAGATCATCTTCTTGATGAATGTCTTATCTTTTGTGGATAATTTGTAGAAATAGATTCCGCTGGAAACAGGATTGCCATTATCATCTGTTCCATTCCAGACACCTGAGTGATTACCGGCTGATAGCTGATAACTGATAAGCGTTTTCACCTTCTGTCCTTTTACATTGTAGATTACAAGCTCTGTGTTCTCAGCGTCCTCTGCGGTGAGATTAAATGAGATAGTTGTTTCCGTGTTGAATGGGTTGGGAAAGTTAGAAAGTCTGAAAATGTTAGATATAATTTCATCCTCTGTTACTCCCACTCCAGGAAGTTCTACATTTAATACAACTGCCCAACCATCAAGACCAGGTCCCTCATAAGAACAGAGATAATGAGCATCATCT
>DAOVPZ010000140.1 GCA_030628975.1 Candidatus Cloacimonadota bacterium | reverse complement strand
TCAATCTCAATCAAATCAATTCCTATGCCGAAAATCATAATCTATATTCTCAAAAAACTTTATTCTTTCTGTCAAATTTTACAAATACAAAGCAGGTTTATCCACTGTTGAGGATTTAACTGCTTTTTGATTTTTTCATTTTTAAAGCAGATTTTACTACCTCATATTCATCCCAGAAGTATTCTTTCTCACCAAAACACATTGAGGGTTCGTGTGCTTTGCCACAAGTAATAACAACATCTCCATCTTGGGCAGACAAAATAGCTTTTGTAATTGCTTTTTTACGGTCTGGAATTTTAAAGAAATCTATTCCTTCTTTCCGGTTTGCAATTTCACAACCAAGAGCAATTTCATTCATAATATCTTCTAATAACTCAGTTCGTGGATCTTCTGCGGTGATAAAAATTTTATCAGCCAATCTGCTGGCAATCTTGCCCATTGCTTTTCGTTTATACTTATCACGAAGACCTGCGCTACCAAAGACTACTATAAGATTATTAGTCTTAATATTGTTTGCACATTCAAGAGCTTTTTGCAATGCATTTGGAGTATGAGCAAAATCGATTATAACTTTGAATTTCCCAACCACATGAGGGATAATCTCCATCCTGCCTTTTACTTTTTCCAAAGATTTAATTCCCTTTTGGATATCTTTAACAGAAATGTTTTGTGAATATGCAACAGAAATAGATGCCAGAATATTGTATATGTTATACTTCCCAAGTAAATAGGTTTCAATAGGAAAGTAATCTTTTGGAGTTTTCACTCTAAATTTCATACCATTTTCACTATATTGAACATTTTCAACTGAAAAATCTGCTTGTTGGTCAAATCCATAACTATATTGAATATCTGATTTAATCTTTTTCAGAAAATTAAAAGAATCATCATCTTTATTGAGAATTGATATTTTGGGAATATTGGGCTGATGAAAACTTGTATTCAAAGATTGAAATAATTTTGCTTTTGCATTCTTATATTGCTGAATACTTTTATGATAATCAAGATGCTCTTGAGTAATATTTGTGATAAGTGCAATATCAAACTCACACATATCTACTCGATGTTGTGCCAACCCATGCGATGAAGCCTCTATTACAACATATTCTGTACCTGCTGATAACATTTCAGAAAGATATTTCTGCATATCAACTGCATCCGGAGTTGTAGTATGAAATCCTGTTTCATAAGTCTTATTTCCTATAATAGCATTTATTGAAGTTATTAAACCTACTCGAAACCCAGCAGATTTTAAGATATTATAAATTATTGTGGCTGTTGTAGTTTTACCATCAGTTCCCGTTACACCGATAACTCTCATTTTTCTTGCTGGATAATTATAAAAGGTTGCTGAAAGAGTTGCTAATGCTTCTCTTGTATTGGGAACAACAATAAAAGGGATAGAACAATTTGCGATATATTTGTAATTTTCTATTATAATTGTTGAAGCACCATTTTTTATTGCAGAATTTACAAATTTATGTCCATCAAAATTTTCACCCTTGATTGCAACAAAGATTTCGTTAGGTTTAATAGTTCTTGTGTCAAATGATATGCCAGATATTTCTATATTTTCAACTCTTTCTAAATTGTATGCTTTATATTCTTTTAAGGATTGTAATAACTTTTTAAGTCTCATCTAAGTCTCATTTGGAGTAGACGCTTGTCCCCCTCTGGTGGGACTCTGTCGCCTATCCTTGACAGAGTCAAGCACTCCAGAATTTATTCACCAAGCGAATCAGAAATTTTCCCTTTCTTGATTAAACTTTGTACTGAAACATAAGTTTTGATACCTTTATTCATAAGATTATACCAGAATGACTGAAGAACCAAGTCATGCATTCCAACAAATTTTTTAAGTTCTCCCCCAAAACCCTTTTTAAACCTGTAAACACCATATAAAGGATGTTTTGGATGTGGATTAACAGGAATGCCCCATAAATCATAAATCTTATAACCCTTTACTTTTGCCCACTTAATTACCTCCCAATGAAGTGCTTGATTCGGCATCAGATTACGATATTCATTTGATGAAGCACCATACATATACCAAATTTTACAACCAAAAGAAAAAATATAAACACCTGCAATTGGTATGTCATTATAATAAGCTAAAAAAATATAAACCATTCCTTTCTCAGCCATAATGTCAACAACCTTCTTGTAATAATCAAAAGGGTGAATGATAAATGTATCTCTCTTTGCTGTATCAAGATAAAGTTTATAAAAAATGTCAACTCCATCTTGATTGGTTAGTTCTTTAACAACAACTCCTTTCCTTGCAGAAAGACGGATATTATAACGAGTCTTGGATTCAAAACTTGCAAGTAAATCATCCAAACTTTGTGTTAAATCCAAAAAGAGACTTGCTCTTGGTTGAATCTGTTTTTTAGCAAAACGAAAATTGTATTTTTGTAGAATATCCGTTGCAATTGAATCAGATTCTAATATTTCCGGGTCAATCTTAAGAACGATCGCTTTGTGAATTTTTGCAACCTCTTTGATTTTTGAAACCAATAAGGATAAAATCTCCTCATTATGAAAGTCTAAAACAGGACCTCTTGGAGCATAAAATAGTGATTTCCCTATAAAAGGTATCTTTCGCTTTAATATTGAAATTCCACCGACAATTTTATCCTTGTCAAAAACTGCAATCCGAATAGGTTGCCAACGAGATATGCGTTTGAATTCTCCCCATTCTATAGATTGAATAATCGGGCATTCATTAGTTGAAGCAAGAAAGTTATTCCATTTATCTAATTCAGATTGTGATTCCAATATTTTACAATCAAATGACTTATTCACTTTCACCAATCAAATCATATTACTTTCAATATTATTTTATCAAAAAAAATATTTAAAAAATTCTACACTTAAATAAACTCATTTGAAAAGCGAAACAGACAACATATTCTGTCAACTTTTTCCTGTAATAGATCATAAATTTTATAATGAGTAAAAAAATTGACAAACTAAACAAAACATTATACAAAACAATCAAAAAACAATTAAGATCAAAAGGAGAAGAAATGACAAAAAAAATTATGGACATTAAAATTCCTCTGAATTCAATTTTATTAATAGGAATAATCCTTGTGTTCTTACTTTCGTGTACAAGTGCAAAACAAG
Source organism: Candidatus Cloacimonadota bacterium (assembly GCA_030628975.1). Taxonomy (GTDB): domain Bacteria; phylum Cloacimonadota; class Cloacimonadia; order JGIOTU-2; family JGIOTU-2; genus JAGMCF01. The sequence continues at coordinate 389 of DAOVPZ010000140.1, read as the reverse complement.
AAACAAAAGTTGAAAAAGTTAATAAACCTATTGAAGTAGAAGAAGTAAAAGAAACTCCTTCTGAAAAACCTGAAAAGGATATAGTTGTTATGCATACAAATTTAGGTGATATTACAATAGAATTATTTAGGAACAAAGCTCCAATTACTGTAGAAAACTTTTTAACCTATGCCAGAGAAAAATTCTATGATGGCTTGATATTCCACAGAGTTATTTCAACTTTTATGATTCAAGGTGGAGGATTTGACCAGAATTATGAATATAAAACACCTACTCATCCACCGATTGAGAACGAAGCTACAAACGGCTTGAGCAATGTGCGCGGAACTATTGCAATGGCAAGAACCAATCAGATAAACTCAGCTACCTCACAATTCTTTATAAATGTG
>DAOVPZ010000019.1 GCA_030628975.1 Candidatus Cloacimonadota bacterium | reverse complement strand
CTCACTTTTACTTCCTTTCTACAAATTTTTATTCTAAATACAAAATCTTTTTTACTCAATGAATCATTAAATTCTATATAATCCCGATATATCGGGACAGAACCTGATGATTTAATTAACTGTTTCCCATCTTCAATGTTCGCTATCGTTCTGGGTAATTTCTTAACAAAGATTCTAACTCTTTTAGTCCCGATTTGTCGGGAATAAGTACCCTCTTCTAAATCGTAAATATGTTTTAAATTTGATTTTTGAGTCATTTTAAATTATTTGTATTTTGGGATTTGGATTTTGATATTTTATCTTTTTAGAATTTTATCCTGCTTTTTAAAGATAATGCGAAATTTTATCGGTCTCGGCGCCAAGACAGATTGATTTCAGTATACTGAACTACGTATATTCAAGTAAATTAGACTTAACCTTTTCAGTTAACTCTCTCCAAAGTTCTTCCAATTTATAAAAATCCCGAGCACTTCTATCAAAAATATGCATAACAATATCTCCGAAATCAAGAAGTATCCATATTCCATTTTGTATCCCTTCTTGATGATGCATAATCATATACATCTTCTTTGTTTCTTCCATAATGTATTTTCCAATAGCACGAGTATGCATTGTTCCATCACCGCTGCAAATGATAATTCTATCCGTTAAACTACTCACATCCCCAATATTTAAAGAGATTATATCTTCTGCTTTTTTCTCTTTTGCCAACTGCATGATAATTTCTAACTTACTCTCAGTTGAATATTTCTCCATATTATCTATTTCATTTCATTAAAATATTTTTTATAATCTTTTCCCACAATTATGACAAAATCATATAATGAATCAGTTTTGATTTGACGATAGATATGTTGTATTGGTAAAAATTTTTTTATAGTTTCTAATTTTTCTGGATTCATCTTACGAATTATAAGCACTGTTTTCATATAAGCAAATTTATCAGCATTTCCAAATGATAACACATTAAGACCCTTATCAATAAGTATATTTCGGACCTCACGAGCTAAACCAGACTTTCCACAACCATTTAAAACTTGAATAGCAATATCATATTTTTCAATTGATGTTTCTGCTTTATTGTTCTCAGTTACTTCTGATGAACTAAAAATTGTAATACATAAATATATTAGTGTGATAAGAAAAAAAAAATCAGAAAGAGTTTTATAGTGTTAAACTTTCTATATCTCTTCTTCGTTAAATTCATATTTCAGTTTTTTGTATGTATCTTCCATTCGCTCTGGTATTACTCTTGTTTGTCCTGTTGTAGAAATAAAATTAGTATCTCCAAGCCATCGTGGAACAATATGAATATGTAAATGACCTGCGACACCTGCACCAGCAACTTCACCCAAATTCATTCCAATATTAAAACCATCAGGATGATATACTTTAGTTAAGATTTTCTCTGATAATTGAACCATTTTTGACATTTCTAATAGTTCTGAATCCCTTAATTCTGAAAATTTTGATATATGACGATAAGGCACAATCATCAAGTGTGCATTATTATAAGGATACAAATTCATTATGATATAAGTATATTCACCTCTTTTAAGAATCAAAAGATTCTTGTCATCATTTTCCTTTGGCTTCTTACAAAAAATACATCCATCTTCACTTTCTTGTAATATATAATCAATCCGCCAAGGAGAATATAAATTTTCCATTTATAAATTTATTGTTGAATATAGTTTTCTAAAAAAGCAAGCTGTTCATGAGAATTTATACCAGAAATTTCGATTGAATCTTTCACAGTTAATGCAGATATCTTCTTGCCCTCTTTTCTTAAAATCTCTAAAGTATCTGTCAAATATAATTCTTTTTGAACATTATTGATATTAATTTTTGAAAGTGCAGAAAAAAGACTTTTGGACTCAAAACAGAAAATCCCGGAATTAATTTCATGAATCTTTCTTTCCTCTTTATTAGCATCCTTAAATTCAACTATCTTTTCTACAAATCCATTATTATCTCTTACAATTCTTCCATAGTTAGCCGGGTCATCCAAAATCGCAGTTAATACCGTTGCAGAAGCATTTTCAGATTTATGAAAGTTCTCAAGTGTAATTAATGTTTTTATAGTAAGCAACGGAACATCTCCAGGAATTATTATAATATTTCCATCATATTTAGAAAAATAATTCTCAGTTACCATAACTGCATGACCAGTACCATTCTGAACTTCTTGGTCAACATATATTATATCATTATAATCAGCAAGACACTTTTTAACAATTTCCTTCTTATACCCGATAACTACGATAATTTTTGAAAAGGGAAGTTTCTTTATTGTACTAACAACCCTTTCAATAAGTGATATCCCCCCCAATTTGAATGCAACCTTAGGGAGTTCAGATTTCATGCGAACTCCCTTTCCTGCAGCTAAAATGATTGTTGAAGTTTCTTTTTGCATAATTTAAATTATTGAAACACTTTTCTTATCTCATTTAGAAGTTTGTCAAATTGTTTAAAGGATTTTGCAAAATTTATGTTGTTTGTATCATTGACCACTTCAACTGCGATAAATTTATTCTTTATATTCTGCATATAAATTTTATCCTATGTGAGAAAATAAATTTTACATCAGTTTTATTTACACACCCCGTTCCCGACAAGTCGGGACCACCCCTCTTTTTAGAGGGGATTTCGTAAATTCTCCTCTTGAGAGGAGTGCGGCTTTAGCCGTGAGGTGTGTTATTTTAAGGAAATGAATATTTTGTTTCATTTTTTTTACCATTTAATAAAGATGATCTTAACCGTACTATACTACCCGGAATTTAATTCGTTTAAATTGTATTCGTATTGTTGACAGCGAGTGTACATTGTCATAGGCTTTTAGTTTTTTAAATTTATACGATGAAAAAGAAGATGATAACATTATTTCACCAAGTCAATAATATTTTGAAGATTATGTATAGCAAGATCTTTTCCTGTTTCAAAACCTTGAGTTTCAGGAATTTCTTTTAGAGTAGATTTATCGAAATCGTATATTTTTAAAGCACTATCTCTAATGCCTTCATCAATATTTTTACATGGAACTTTCAATTGATCAAAAGCTTCATTAATTTGTTTGCTTTTAATGTTGTTGATGTATGGTCTTAATCTTTCAATAGCGAAATCAGGTGTAGAAAGATTTTCTTTAATAATATCAGAAATGCTAATATTATATGGCAATTTTTCGTGTCTAAGTTTTATAATCAAATTAATAAACGGTTCTCTGAAAACATTGCAAGCCTTTAAGAATTCTTGACGTTTGAGAAGTTTCTTAGAGTTAAGCCATCCAATATGGTTGCCGAGAATAGCAACTGCGATACCACCAGCAACAGCACTAACAACACCAATGATAATTTCATTCATAAAACGACATTCTTTATTGTTTTATATAATTAATATGCTTTAATATTAACTACAAATGGTTTGATTCTATCAAATTGAGTTTCTAAAGGCAAATTACTTATCTGGCTTTTTCTATTTAAAATCTCCTCTCCATCTGGTAGCATTGAGATAAGATTTCTTAGATAATCAACTTTAATGGCAAAATTAACATTTTGTGGAATTATGTCAGTATTTTCGTAGAAATACTTTGCATTTAAAGAAGCTATTACAATACCAATTACATCTCCATTACTATTGAAAAGAGCACCACCACTATTGCCTGGCTGAATTGGATTACTAATCTGGATAAGTGTTGGGTCATCTAAAATTCCATATAATGAATTTACTAATCCAGTTGATAGTTTAGCGGATTTACCTAATATATCTTCCAATGGAAAACCGATAGTGAAAACTTCCTGTCCTACTTTTATATCTGATGAACTTCCTAAACCAAAAGGAATATTACCAATCACTTTAGTAAATCTTGAATCATTTATTTTTAGTAAAGCAATATCGTTGTTAATATCCTTGATTACAATTTCTACCTTATATTGTTTGTCGTTTGAAGGGAAATAAATGTCAATATTCTCCATACCTTCTATTATATGATAATTGGTAACAATAAAACCATCATTATTTATGATAAAACCACTACCAGAGTATCCAATATCTTTCTCTTTGGGAGTTTGCTCAACATCTTCTGCATATAACTTTTCCATTAATATTGGAATAAGTGGAGAATCAGGAACAAGGTCTTTCATAAAATCAATTTGTCTAAGAACCTTCTGTCTGTCTTTTTGCCCTAAATATATCAGGCCTGCTTGATATAAATAATCTGCTGCTGATGTCTTCCAGCCTTTTGAATAATAAGCAATTCCCATATTGTAGTATGCTTCAGCATAATCAGGATTAATCTCAATTGCTTTCTGATAGTATTCTATTGCTTTGCTATAGTCACCTTTATCATCGTAAACTGTTCCTATATTAATGTAAATTATTTCGTTTTCTGGCTGGATGTTTAGTGCTTTCTTGTAGTATTCAATTGATTTATCATAATTCTCTTTAGGATGATTATATAAAAGTCCAAGTCTCCCATATAAATCGACCTTATCTAAATCATCTTGAGTATAATTAAGTGCAATCTCATATTCTTTTATAGCTTCGTCATATAAGGTCTTATTAAAATACTGACCACCAAGATTAAGATGCGCTTTTGCATAATCAGGTTTATATTTTATAGCAAGTTTGTATTCTCCAATCGCTTTGTCAGTTAACAATTTTTTACCATATACAACTCCAAGATTATAATGTGCAATTGCAAAATCTGGTTTATATTTAATAGCAAGTTTGTATTCTTCTATTGCTTTATCGTAGTTCCCTTTATGATGATAAGCAAATCCCAAATATAAATAAATAAACTGTTTGGAAATATCCTTAGTAATTGTATCTTCTTGTATTAAACTTAAGGCTTTATAATAATTTTCTATTGCTTTATCATAATATCCTTTATAGTAATACATATCTCCTAAATGTCTGTAAAAATAAAATATGCTGGGGTCTAAACTAATTGCCTTTAAAAAGTATTCTATCGCTTTATCATAGTTTCCATTAAATTCATAAGCATTTCCAATATTGTAATATGCTGCTGCATAATCTTGATTGTATTGAATTGCAAGTCTGAATTCTTCTATTGCTTTATCTATTAAACCTTGCTCATAATATTCAATCCCAAGATAATAATGTTTTTCAGCTTCTTCTTTATTAGTTCCAGAGAGTAGTATCAAAAAGCTGATTGATATAATTAAAATTATTAGGAAAAAGATTTTTATGTGTCTCCCGGTTTTAAACTTTAAATTACTTTTTAATACCATAATTTACCTCTTTGTGTAAATTTTACAAAAAATTTACAATTATTACTTTTGAATAATTTTACTATCATAGCTTATCTGCAATAAATATAATAAACTAAGCCAAAATATCAGTGAAATTAAGTGGATGACATAGTATGTCTCTATTACTGTAGCTGGATTAGTTTTAAATTCATTTAGGCATAAAAAACTATTATTTCAGAATTTTTATAATTTCACTAAGCAGAACATCTAATTCGGCACTGAAATTGACCTGGGTAAATGTTGGAAGGACTTCTCGCTTTCCAATTTGTTTGTGTAAATGAGAGTTGGCTATATTTCTTAAAGAATTTTCTAATTTCATCATCAATTTTTTAAATGATTTTCCGTTATTATAGTTACTTGCCAATTGTACAAATGTTCTTACACCAAATATAGGCGGAATATGATCAATGATGGCTCTCATTATCATTGCAATTGACATAAAACAATGATATTGATATGCAATATTGAGCTCTTCGCATAGTCGTATTAATCTGGTTAAATCATAATTAGGATTTTTAATTGATTTTAATTCATTAATTCTGCTTAATTCAACATAGTTTTGCCTGTTGGTTGCTGAATTCGAATCATGTTTTTTTGAAATATTTCTCATATATTTCTTATGTGCAGCGTTTATAAGAGCCACAACATCTTTAACACAAGCAAAAGAAGGGCCACCAAAATGACCTTTTGAACTAGTATTTATTGTATGAAAAATATTTGTCGTGTAAAAATTATTTTCCCCAAAAATATCATCTAATAAATCTACAACTTCAAGAACTTTCTGTTTAAACATAGCTGTTTCATCTGTCGGCAAATATAACTCCCATGTTCCTTTAACAAAATGATTAGTTAATAATTCAATATCTTTTTTACATTGAAGAAGCTCTTTTTCAAGACTCATATATACTCCCAATTAAAAGTAAACTATTCAAAGATTCTAAAATTTTAACATGAATAAACAAATAATTTATTTATATTTTCAAATCTAAAATTATCAAAACATTACCAATAAAAATATGTAAGATTTGAAACTAAATTATTATATAAATTCCAAATTAAATAAGATTTAGTTCTCCTCATATTCTTTTTTTCCTATCATAAGATTCAATTATAATTTAAAAGAAATCTTCAATTGTCTTATGCTCTATCGGATTCACAAATTCTGGGACAATTTCTTTCATCAAATACAAAACAAATTTCCTATTCAATATTTCAGTTCTCTTATTTGTTTCTGTAGATTTTTTCTGTGTGCAATTCTCACAACTAAAATAACCAATTTCTTTTTTTCTACTCTAAAAATCACTCTATAATTACCAACTCTCAACCTGAAGTAGTCCTTATATTTCCCTTTTAGTTTCGTAATTTTATTTTTTAAAAGTGCTGGATTTTCGGAAAGCATTTGAAGATTCTTTTTGATTTTCTTTTGCCATATCTTGTCTATTTTTTCCAGCTCTTTTTTAGCAACTGGTAAATATTCAATATTCAACATCAGATACCTAAGTCTTTATACACTTCTTCCGATGGTATTGCCTTTGTTTTCCCTTCTTTGTATTCTTTCCATCTCTTATCAGCAACCTGTCCATCAAGTTCATCAAAGTATAGTTCTAAAGCTCGGGCAATTATTCTGCTTCTTTTGTCATTTAATTCCTTTGCAACCTTAAACAATTCATTAACAATGGAATCGGGTAAAGTAATATTTAATCTTGTATGTTTTTCAATCATTTTATGCCACCATTCTTTTTGTTACAATGTGTATTTTTATGCGTATTTATGTCAAGCATTATTTTGCATCTATTCTTTATATAATCGTTCCATCGTTTTCTTTTCTATCGGATGTACAAATTCTGGAGCTATCTCTTTCATAGAAGTTAAAACAAACTTTCTGTTTAAAATTTCAGGATGAGGAACAGTTAGATCTTGGGTGTTAATAATTTCATTATTGAAAAATAAAATATCCATGTCAATTATACGAGGACCCCATTTTTGTTTTCGGATTCTACCCATTTCTCTTTCAATTTTTAGTAATTCTAAGAGTAACTTTTCTGGATCTAATATAGTTTTGATTTGAACAACACAGTTTAAGAAATCAGGTTGATTGGTTATTCCAACTGGTTTGGTATTTATGATTGAAGATGATTTGATAATTGCTGTTTTTGGCAACTTTCCAATTTTCTGTATTGCTTTTCTAATATTCTCTTCCCTATCCCCTAAATTTGTGCCTAAAGCTATAAACACAATATTAGAATTCATTTCCCAATCCTCAATCCGTTTCGCTTTCCGCTCTACGCTCTCCGTATTATCGTTCTCTCTCCATTTCTAATTCAACATAATCAAGAGTGCCAGAAATGGGAACTGCTATTTTTCTGATTTTGATTTGACATTTCTTCACAAGAGAAAACTGCTTTAGAATGTGATCCAGAATTTTGTTTGCTAATTTTTCCAAAAGATGGTATTTATAATTCTCTACTTCATTTTTCACTACCTCAAAAATTGAAGTATAATCAACAGTATCTTGAAGCTTCTTTATATGTGAATCAAGGCTGGAGTCTGTAATTGCTGTAATATCTACAGAGAATCTCTGACCCAAGGTTCGTTCATGTTCATGCAAGCCATGATATCCATAGAATATCATATTTTTTAGTGTTATTTTCATTTGAAACCTCCTTGTTTTTTCAACACAATGAACTTAAAAAATTCAAAGATTATTTTTTCTTTTACAATTTATTTATAATCACTTTTAAGTGCTACTGCCACTACCAACTGCTACTGCCACTGCCACTGCCAACTGCATATTTATCAAATCTTCTTTATCATTTTTGGATTAATTAATTTCTTTCGTGCAAAAAGCTTATCAATAAATTTTAATATAAAATAACATAAAGGAATGGAAATTATTGCTGATAGGATCGATAAATTTTCGGAAATATTAAGAACATATTTGCAAAATGAATAAGTTACTATTAATAAAATTATTGGTAATATATAAACGAGAAATGAACTCAATATACGAATTTTTGGTTCTATCACAAAAGAGATTTTATCACCCTTTTTGGCATTAAGAATGTTTTTAATTTGAAATATTGTTTTTTCATTCCCTTTATAGAAACAGAGTGATTTCAATTTACAGTTGATACAACTTTCTCCCTTTTCTACTTCAACCAACAAGAAATCATTCTGGATATCAATGACTGTTCCTATTTCACATGCTGATTCATCTTTCAGATTCATATAATTTATAAAACCTCTTTGTATCTGAATGTATAATCTATCGAAACAAAATCATCTTTTTTGTAACCAATTTCTCCCCATAACTTCCGTCTAAGGCGGATCCGTCTCTGGCGGATAGCTTATAAAAATACACCCCAACACCTACTTTCTTCCCTTCCTCATCTATCCCATTCAAGACTATATCTGTCTTTAACCAGAAATTTTTAAATTAATATATAGTTTCTTTGCGTATATTAGCGTTAATTAGTGATTTTACATAATAGGTTTCTCATAAATACGATATTTCTTGTATAAACGCCCCCCAACTTTTTCATCGAATTGATTGATAAGTACATTATCTTCTAAATTCCATGAAAATTCGCACGAATTATACCCATGTTTTATGCCAGCCTTTTCAGTTTCATAATAAAGCAAAGCAGGTAACCCTAATCTACGATATTCCTTTTTAAAACCAAATACAAGTGCTCTTGTACCGGTAATTTTCTTGCGATAATATAAAAATTTCAATAAACCAATAAGTCCGATTTTACCTTTTAATTTTTTGAATACTACATTATAATCCGGCAAAGTAATTGATAGTCCTGCAGGTTTTCCTTTATAAAATGCAAACCAGATTAAATTCGGGTCAACAATTTTTTTGAGTTCTTTTACCATAAGGTCAAATTCTTTTTCAGTCATGGGTGAGAAGCCCCAATTTTTTATCCAGCTCTCGTTATACAATTCTTTTATTAATTTTGTTTCTTCCTTAAGATTTTTCATATTCAAATGTCGAGTTGAGATTTTTGGGTTTTGGAGTAATCTCTTAACCACTGTTTCAATTTGTTGTGATGGTTTATCATTGTGTGCTTTGTAAAATGCAAAAAGGTCTTTAGCTTTTTTAAATCCATACTTTTCTGCAAATTCAAGATAATATGAAGGATTATATGGCATCATCAAAGCTGGGGAAGAATCATAGCCCTCCAGTAGAAAACCGCATTCATCATTTTGAGAAGGACTTAAGGGACCACGCATATTGTTCATACCATTTTCTTTTAACCAAGTATATGCTTTATCAAATAATACAGAAACAACTTCATAATCATTTATCACTTCAAAAAAACCAAAAGCTCCCATCTTTTCATTCCAAAGTTTATTGTAATTGTCATCAATTATTGCAGCAATCCTGCCAACAGTTTGACTATCCTTTTCTGCTAAAAACACTTCTCTTTTTGCATGTTCCCAAAATGGATGTTGTTTATCATCTAACTTGAATATTATCTCATTTTTAAAGGGAGGTACCCAATATTTGTTATCCTTATAGATTTTAAATGGTAGATTTACAAAATTTTTCCAGTCTTTTTTTGTTTCCACATTTTTTATTTTCAGCAATTTAGCTCCTTCCTGTCTCAATAGAATATAATACACCAATTATCTCATCATCAATAATAATAGGTATTAGTATGAATTTGCCTAAACCACCTTCAATTAAAGGGGAAGTTATTGTTTTTTCTTCTTTATTAATTAAAATGGTTTTTAATGCATTATCAAAATTTTCGCTTTTCTTCATTTTATAAGAATAACCGATAGCACTGTTTTCTGGAGGCCAGCCACTCACTACTACACCGCTTCTATCAGCAAATTGGATTGCATAAATCTCAGGATTTAACTGATAAATTTCTGTTAATATTCCTTCAATATTTTTTATCTCATTATCAAGGATTGCATCTATCAGCGTATCTTTTACAGCATAACTTCGTAAAGTAGAAAGCAGGTATGCCTCTGTGGATTTCTTTTTTGAACTTTTCCAAATATCTCTGGTTAATGATATCCATAATTTTGAATCTAAAATTGAAATCGCATACCAGGTGAAAAGCTTTTCTGTTTTATAATCTTTATTTAAAGAAGTAGTATTATAATAGTCTGAATCATTTTCCATCATTTTTTTAAAAAGTTCTTTCAGGTAGGTAATAGGATAAGATTTATCTCCATATGTAAAATCTAAACCAATTTTATTATAATCCGAATTATACAATATTGTTTTATTTTCATTAATTATGCAAAGTGAATAAGGTGAAGGGAAGAAAGATTTTTTCTCGATCGGCTTAAAAAGGTCGTAACTATTCAGTAGTACAGATATAATATTTACTAAATTTTGATTTTTATCATGTATTGGTATTAATAAACAAAAGTATTTACCATCATTTTCTAGAATATTTGGAGATATTTGAATATTTTTGTTTTTAACAAGTGAGTTAATAATTTGATTGTTAATAATAGCTGATTTAATATCAGAAATAGGAAAATTGTTTAGAAAAATTTTAATAATTCTACCATCAGGATTTAACAATATAAGAGCTGAGATTTCATTGTATTTTGATGTTAAATTTTCAAAAGTTTTCTTGTTAATGTCATCCTGTTTTTTCAAACTATCTAAAATGATTATAAAAAGTGAATCAAAATGTTCTTTTACTAAATATGCAGTCCTTTGAGTATATACTTCTTGAGCAATTCTTTGATCTTTCTCAAACTTGGAAGAGCAAGATAAGATTATAATTAAGAAAATACAAATAGGAATAATTATTAAGAATTTATTTCTCATGTAATTAAACTTTATCAGATAAGATAGTATTGTCAACTTTTCTCTTATTAAATAGTCTCATAATTTCAGTTGCAGCCTCTTCAATAGATTTGGCAGTTACATCAACAATGTTCCATCTGTTTTTAACATAAAGTTTCATACAATTTGTCATTTCTAATTGAATTTGTTCTAAGTTAGTATATTCTGAAAGATTAATGTGTGGATACCGAGTTGCACGAACTTCTCGGATAGTTTTTAAACGATAAGGAGAAACAAAGAGTCCGATTACATGTTTTGGGTCAATTTCAAAGAGTTCTTTTGGGGATTCTATTCCTTGAATAATCGGAACATTAGCTACTAAATAATCTCGATAAGCAAGGTAAATACTAATAGGTGTTTTTGAGGTTCTGCTAGGACCCACTAAAACCAATTCAGCTTTTGCGATATCTTCGATTTTTGTTCCATCATCGTGTTTAACTGCAAAATCAATACACTCAATCCTTTGGAAATAAGCCTTATCTAAATGCTTGAATAAACCGGGTATCGCCATTGGTGAAATATCAAGATAATCTGTAAATCTGCTTAGTAAGGGACCAAGAACATCAATAGTAGGCACAGCAGACTTTCTCCCTTCATCATTAATTATATTACACAGCTCTGGTGAAACCAATGTATAAGCAATGATTCCGTTAACTGCCATTGCTTCTAATATTACATTTTTAACCTCTGATTTAGTGCGAACATATTTCAATTTATGTAAAATAACATCAGTGGTTTTAAATTGGCTTAATGCTGCTTTTACAACCATTTCACAGGTGGAACCAGTTGCATCAGAAACAATAAATATATGTCTTTTTTTAAAATTGTTTTTATTATCTTTTGATTCCATTTAGAATTTGTCTTCCTAATAATTTTTTTGTTTAATAATTGGT
>DAOVPZ010000117.1 GCA_030628975.1 Candidatus Cloacimonadota bacterium | reverse complement strand
TCTGGTCCATAACCAGTTTGTATATCATGGTCAAGTGTAGCATATGGAGGAGTATCTTCATTACCTGGAGTGCTGTAATACACATGATATGTACTTCCTTCTATATCTGGTGTTTTCAAATGAGAATCAAGATCACCGGGACTTTCTCCCCAGTTTAATACAAGACGCATACTACCTTCTGAAAGCTCAGGTGAGAGTGAAATATCTAAATTAACTGTCTGATCAGCTATTATTAATACCTGATTATTTGTATAATCTATATAACCTAAAGCAGTTGCTGTTACTGTTTGAGTGCCTTCTGTTGACTGGTCTGTAAATTGAACAGTTAAAGGTGCATCACCACTTGTAGGATTACCAAAAAACTCAGCAGTTAATGTTCCCGGTGGCACATTCTCAATTGTATAATTTCCTTGAAAATCCGTGACATCCGATAATCCAACCACAGAAACCGTTGCTCCTTCTATCGGATCACCAGTGATTGCATCTGTAACTTTTCCTGCTAAAGTTCCTGTTTCTTCACCACCTTCACCAACTCCATAAGCTTTAATACAAAGATCATATTTATTATCTGTATCATCACCCAATGCTATCCAGGTTCCATTTGTGCCATTGCTACTAATCCAGCATTTTCCTGTTTCAATGGTAGGATTAGCAAAGCCCTCAGAAAAACATTCATAGGGTATTGAATAATCATATTCTGGTGTATTATACTTAACCTTTATATAAATATCTTCACCACTTATTAATTCAATGGGAGTAGATAGGTCAAAAGTATAATATCCTGAGTAATCACAGGTTTGATTGCCTATTGACTCTAACAAATTAGAAAGAGAATTTCCGTCAAAATCATCATAAATGTCAAAACTTACTATAGCATTTGAGGTATTTACCCATGTTCCCATTTTTGTAATTTGCTGATCTTCTGAAGCAATAAATCTTACCAAACCATAATCAGTGTAATCACCCCAACCACAACAGGAAACTGCACCCAACTTATCATAATAATATACGGTAGAATTAGGGTTGTAATCCACCCTGGTGGGATAGAATGCAGGCATAGAATTTACTTTCGTATCGTTATAGGAAATATAGAAAAAGCCTAATTCACCAAAGTCTTCACCCCAACTATTACGGATGATCCAAGCACCAGTTCCTCCAGCAGTAACCTTGTCATCATCCCAGCCAACTAAAAGAACATCGTGATTGGTATATTCAGACCCTGAATAATAATATGTGTAATTAACACCATTATAAGATTCATCATCCCAATGTATGTCTGTATGAATAGCGCCATAATCATATATGATTTGTTTAAGCACATCTGGGTCATTTGGAAGGAAGCGAGCATCAGTAACATAAGCTTGTGGTGTTAAACCAGGATGATAACTTCCATTTTCTCCTTCATACGGATCATCAGCTTCTGAAATGGGTCCATCAAGCCTGCTTAGATATGCTGTACTCAAATAACAATTTCCACCTTCACAGGGCGACCATTCAAATCCATGTCCATAATTGAGATTGTTTTCAGAAAGGTCATAAGCTCCCAGTTCTAACTCTAACCATCTGGATTCAATAGAGCCATATGTTGCAAATGTCCAGCAAGATCCACAAGTTCCTTGATTTTTCACAGAAGTAAGTGTTCCTTCATCTCGCAAATCATAACTTGGAGGTAAATCTCGGCTTTTATCAAAATCTATTGGAATTGTAGTTTTAAACTTCAATGGGTGAGGAATGTGCCCTAATGCATATCCATCAGAAGTAAATCTTCTTACTTCTCCCTTTTGTAACGCTTCCAAATATTTTACATATTCTGGATTAATCGGAGCTATCTGGAGGTTCAATTGATTAGCGATTAATACAGAAAACATAAAGATAATAACTATACATGTTATGATAAATTTTTTTCCCGAAAATAATCGGGATTTCACTTTGTTCAACATTTTTTCTCCTTTTTTCTTCCGAACCATTTTTTTTCGTTCTTTTCAATGGGTGAAACTTTGAAAATACAATTAGTTTCGGTAAATATCATATCCAATTAACTAAATTATTTTAATGCTTTAGCCTATCAACAAGTTAACATAATATTTTAAATCAACCCTTTAACTAATACTTAGACATTTCCTTCCATTTTTTGTGTAGTACGAACTATTCTTTTTGCAAGCATATCATTAAGAGAAGCAAATATTTTGGCTGCAATTGTCATATCATTTTTTAAAAGCTCAATCAAATTTTGATATGGATAGCAAAATTTGATTGAGCTTTTTCGACTGCTTTAATATATGCAGTTCTACCAATAGGAATAATAAAATTTATCTCACCAATTGCTTCGCCTTCATAAAGTTCAGTTATCACTTTCTCATTTCCTTTGTTATCCAGATAACACACTGAAGCACGACCTTTTTGAATAACAAAAATGTCTCTATTTCTATCCTTTTCTTGTATAACATACTTTCCTGATTGGATTATTACTTTTTCTTTTATTTCATTAACTTTCGCAAACTCATCATTATCAAGATATTTTAATAGTTCATTATCATTTTTTCTGATAAATATGTTCATAATTTTTTGGTGGATTCTCTATTAATAATTATTTAATCAGAAAGTAACTTAATAAAATTAATAAGCAAGTTAGTTTCGTGTTATAAATTTGCAAAGAAATCATAAGACTTTACAATTTAATTCATAAAGTTTTCAACAATTTCAGTGGCTAATTGATTTAATTTCTCAACCTGTAGTTTATCAAAACAGCCATCTTCAGAACTAAAAATAATATCTTTGATAGAACTTAGATCATCGAGGGACTTCTGGAAATATGGTTGTTTTACAACATTTTTATCGAAAAGATTTGGTAAATCATGAAGTAAAGCAACAACAACAGTTATATTTGCTAATGTTTTTGTAGCTTCTTTATCACCCTTCAAATCAGTCATTATTAACTGTGTAACATCCTGCAAACCCTTTAGCCAACCACCATAGTGAATAAAAATTACAGAATCAAAACTTTCTAAATTATATAACTCATCCAGAATGGTTGACTTATAATCCTCTAATTTCTTCTCAATTTGCACCCATTCATCTTGTTCTAAAAAGACTTTCACAGAATCTGATAGTTTTAGAAAGCTTTTACTCACACCAAGCACTTCAGCATAGTTTACCATCTCTTTTGTAATATTCATAATCTCATTTTTATTCTTTCCTTTAACACCGAGCAATGCATCCGCTACTCCCGCACCAAGACAGAATGCAATTTTATCCAATGACTTCGGATTTCCTGGTTTGCGATTTTTGAGAATTCTATGATAATTAACGGTTCCCAATTTTTCTAAATCAGATAATATCATAGAAAAAGGAGCAGGTTGAGTATAATAGACTTGAATTGTAACTTTTTCCTTACCCTCTTCTGGAACTTCTTCTTTTTTAGCTTTCCTGCTACAACCCATTATAATCAGTATAATAATCAACAAGAAGCTGATGATTCTTTTCATTATTGCCTCCGTTTTTTATCTATCTCAATATTCTCACTTATTTATACTTAAAATAAAATTGTATGATAAAAAATGTCAATAAATTGATAAAAAGACCATAAATAATTATTATCAAAACATTAGTATTATAAGTATTGAAAGCCTTCCCAAAATATAATTTTTTACTACTTAGAAAATAGTTTTTAGGATTATTATAGAACTTACCATCTATAAAAGCAACACACATACTTATATCATCATTTACATAATCTTTTGTATCATAATTTTGCAGGAGATTTATTTTTTTCTTTTGAATTACTTCTCTCTTTTTGTTAAACTTCTCATTATTAATTCTATTATCTTTTCTCAATTCTAGTAATTTTTCCTCTTTTAAGTTTAGTGTTATAATTCTTTTTTTATAAACATTTAATTTTGCCTGGGCAGTAAAAAGTCCTTCAAATAGCCATCTTGAAGGTATTACCTGACAGAATTCTGGAATAACGCTTTCAGAATATATTTTCAATTTGCGGTTCATTTTTTCAAATTCAATAACAGCTCCACCAAAAATTATCTGAGGTATTAATACCAAGGGAAGTATATTTATTATTGCTTTCTTATCTTTTAAAACAGCAGATGCTAACAACCCCAAAGAACATCCAATAAATGAAGATAGAAGCAAGTATCCAATATATATAAAAAATATATTTTGGATTTGTAGAATTATACTTGAGATTGAAAAATATAATATACATTGAATAAAAGCAAAAATCGTCAATGTAATATTCTTTACAATTAAAAAATAAATTGGTT
>DAOVPZ010000119.1 GCA_030628975.1 Candidatus Cloacimonadota bacterium | reverse complement strand
TGCTAAATATATTGGCACCACTACAACCAATGTAATCAGGGTTAGTTGCCAGCTAAGACTGAACATAATTACTACATAAACAGCTATAAGAAGAAAATTTCGTAAAAGAGTGGTTGCTGAGGTAAGAGTCATTATTTTTACTAATTTGACATCATTAGTTGCCCGTGAAATCAACTCACCAACCTTATGATTATGAAAAAATTCCAACGGCTTTTGTAATACTGCGTTGTAAAAATCATTGCGAATCCACATTATCATCTTCTCTTCTAACTGTCGAAAAATTATCCTTTGCAAATATCCAGATACTACTTTTATGAAAAAGAGAATAACTCCTATTATTAGAAGGATTGTTAAAACTACTCTTTGGGAATTCCTATCAAGAAAATGCTGGAAAAGTAGTCCGATATTTGTTTTTATTAATTTTAGTCTATCTTCTTTATGCCAATTATCCTTAATAGATTTAGTGCAATTAGTAAATAAATCTTTTGTTTCCACAAACATGTTTCTTTTCTCTATCTCAGAAATCCTTTGTTTGCTCTTTTCCCATTCCTCTATTGATTGTTTTACAAAAATTTTATCTACAATAGGATATACAATTCCCAGAGAGGCTCCACTAAATATAGCATAGATTATCATAACAATTATACCCACCACAACATTGAACCAAACTTTTCTTAAATATCCAAGTATGCGAAAGAATAATTTCATGGAATCCTTTTAATTAACCACAAAGGCACAAGAATACAAATAAGTAAAGCACGAAGGTTCTCCTGAATTTCTAGGGTTAGCTCTCGTTCCTAAACTGTGTTTGGGAACGAAATCTGTCTGCGAAACATTGTTTCGTTCTTCGTATTGTTCACAAAAAACCGAAAGTTAAAATAATTCTGGCAATTCATCTATCTTGAGTATAGTTTCACCATTTAAATCTCGATTATTTGCAGAACTATATTTCCAATCTTCAGGTGATGTCACAAAACCCCTTTTAACAGGATTAAAATGAACATATTCGATCTTTTGGTCTAACATTTCTATAGATGAAATCAGCTGAGGGTGAAAACCTTCTTGCCATATTTGATATGTGCTATACTTTTTATATTTCTTTTTATAATATTTGAGTTGATTTAATAACCATAATTTTTTGTCGCTTTGTAATTGCTCAATTATTTTTTTCGCAGTATGTTTTTTTAAAGACGAAATAATATCAGATAATTTTTCGCCGGAGACTATTAGATGAAAATGATTATCCATAATAACATACACAAATATTTTTAAGGCTTTGTTCTTCTGACAAAATCGAAGAGACTCAATGATTATTTTGAAGTATGGTTCACTTGTAAATACAGGTATCCACTCAATCCCGATAAAAATCGGGATTGAAGTTATAAAATAAATACATTTTTCTTCAATAATTTTATATCTGCTTCTCATTTTATGCCATCATTACAAAACACAGTTTTGTAATCAATTGTGTTCCAAAACATAGTTTTGGTACAAGTAGAAGAGAGAGTAAATTGAAAGTGAATAACGGTCTCCGCATATTACTTAAATCCATACCCAATCGAAAAAACTAAGGAATTCTGCTTAAAATCGCTTTTGTATAAAACAGGATTAACATATTTACCTTGCTTTGCTAAACTAATATTATCTTCATTTACATTACAATCCAAAAATTCATAACCAACTTTGCAGAATAAATTATTAATAATTTCATATTCTAAAAAGATACCAAAAGTATTTTTTGTATATTGATGTCCAAATAAAAACTTCTCTGAAGGAGGAGTATGATATTGATAATAGATGCTATCTTGAGCACCTTTGCGATAGTGAGAATAACCTATTGAAATCCTAAACTTATGATCAAATTGATAATCAACACCAAGGTAAAGATTATCCGCATTTTGACCTGTCCAATATCCCATTATATAACCATCTGATGTTACTTCATTAATTGGAAATTTGTGTGTATATGTCCACGGATTAAGATGAGTATATTCAATACGGAAATCTAAACCCGGCAAAAATGGTTCAACAAAATAACTACCAACCTGATATCCAAGTTGGTTTCTTGATTCTTCTTTATCAAACATCTTACTCAGCTTAATCTCATCAATCATAATTGAACCATAGAGTTTACAAAAATGAGTAGGAATCCATTCAACATCAATACCAGCTTGCAAGTTATCCTGGTCATTAGTATGATGTTGTGCAGACCAGAAAAGGATAATTGGGATAAAATAAACTAATTCAGGATCTCTTTCTCCATAATAAAGCATTTCACTAAATCCAAATTTAAGATTTCTTAATGGGCATATTTCCAGACGATGTGCAGCAACATATTTTTTCTTATAAAATATTCTCTCTAAAATCTCATTATGTCCCCAATCAATTCCATAAGATAGGCTGTCATCTTTTATATTGCTTTCCAGCCACCCATGAAAATATACAAATTCCAGCCAATCACTGAATCCGGCTTTTACCATTATCTGAGGATATGATGGTGGTTTATTGCTGATGGTTAAACTTCCAGTCTTGCCAATCCCCCAATAATTAGAAAATCTTCCAATTATTAAATCCGCATACTTTGTTGAAAATGAAACATAAGCATCTACTTCATCATAGGTTCTACAGTTTTCTATGCTTCCTAAAATTCCAATTCCTTGCTCCTGTCTATCCAACTTCTTTATATCATAAGAATTACCCCATTCTGCATTGTTAACTCCACGAAAGTAAAAGCCAATTTTGTCACCTAAATAGCCATAGACTTCTCCACCACCAGTTAGTCTTCTGTTATTTTCAGCAAAAAAACTACTATCACTTTCGTTATTTTTATATTTGAATCTGAATAGAGGATTAAACACCAGTAAATTATCTTTATGGAAAAATTGGTATGGAAGATGCAAAGGATGCCATTTTTTTTCAGACCTTTCTTTACCAGACAATGATATTTCTTCACCAGTAATATATTCCAATCCGCTTTCGATGGCTTTAAGTAAGCTACTATCCCCGATTATCCCCGATTTAATCGGGGAGGGGACATCAACAAATCTTTCTTCATAAGAATACTCTTCAAGATAGTTCTCTAATTGCATCTTTTCAAATGCTTGAAGATTTTCATAATTTTCACTTTCTTTAATATTTAATAGATACAAAAGCATTTCTCTCCTGGGAATAGGTTTCGTAGCATTAAAACATCTGGGAGTTAAACCCTTTATCTCCATCCTTTCTAAAAACTGATAAACACCATTTTCTAAGGGAACAAAAACCATCTGTGCTGGCAAAGAAGAGATTACAAGCAAAAACAAACTTAGCCCAAACCATAATTTTCTCATATAATACCACCTTGAAAATATTCTTATTTATTCAAGAAAAGCCTAATTTTATTGTCAACTAAATTAAGGAAGTAGAATAGAATAACTTATCCTTCATCTGGTGGATTCTTACTCATTACTGTTCATTTAATAGTTACAAACTTATTCTTTTTATTTTTTATTGTTTGATATTTTACAATACTTAAGCAAATATTTTATACAGGTTTTATCTAACACCATTAGAGTAATTTCATCTAACAGGGGCTAACAAAGTTTATCTTATTATCTTATTCCACCCTCTAAATATTGACAATTTTTCAAGCTCTCTTAGAAAAATACAAGGAGAAAATGTATGCTAATCAGAAAACTATTAAAGAAAGATATTGAGCGATATGCTCAAATGTGTTGCTATTGTTTTCATATGAAACTTGATAATGCCAAAAAGTACATTGAAACTGGTGTAGAATTTGGTAGAGGACTCATAGTTGAAGAAAACCAGCAAATTATATCTGCAATGTTCTACTACCCATTTATGGAAAATATTCGTTTTCAAAAGATGAGAATGGCTGGTCTTTCCGGAGTAGTTACAATGCCAGAAGCCCGAAATAGGGGTTTTGTTCTTGAGCAATTAAAATTTATCCAAAAAGATATGTATGACCAAGGATATCCGGTATCCTGTCTTGAACCATTTAAACCACCCTATTACCAAAAATATGGATGGTGTAACGCAAGCAAGAGACTAAAATGTAAAATTAATATTGATGATATAAGAAAATTTTCTAAAAGATCCGCCTCTGGTGGAAGTGATAAATTTGAATTTGTATGTATTGAAAAACCAAGCTACATGACTTTCCAAAAAATTGAATGTAAATTCGCTGACTTATACAATGGATGCACATATAGAGAGAAATTTTTCTGGGA
>DAOVPZ010000134.1 GCA_030628975.1 Candidatus Cloacimonadota bacterium | reverse complement strand
GTATTGCCAGCCTGGTTTAGCAAAAAGGAATTAAAACTTGGATTGGATTTGCAGGGTGGTATGCATCTGGTTCTTGAAGTAGATACAGAAGGATTATCAAAAGATGTGGCAGAATCACGTGTTAAAGGAGCTTTGGAAATAATCTGAAATAGAATTGACCAATTTGGCGTTTCTGAGCCGACTATTCAAAAAACTGGTTCTGAACGAATCATTGTTCAACTTCCCGGTTTGAGAGATGCAAGAAGAGCAAAGGAGTTAATTGGTAAAACAGCACTTCTTGAATTTAATCTTTTGGTTAATAATGAAGACCTTAGAGAAAGTGTTGAAACTCTTGATGATTATTTGAAGAATAATTACGAGAAGTATGCTTTTTTAAAAAAGATTGAAGAAGAGAAAGCCACTGCATTAGAGGAGGCACTACTTGAAAAGCCAGAAGAACCAGCTGATACAACAAGAGAAGCAACTGATACAACAAAAGTAATAGCAGATGAATCACAATATAAAAATCTTTTCTCTTCTCTTATCGCTGTTTATGGTTCTGAGCTTGTTATCAAACCAGAGAATCTGTCACTTTTCAGGAAACTTATTGCGCTTCCAGAAATTAAAGAAGTGATGCCAAGTGGAATAAAGATTGTTCTTGGAAAGATTAATCCAAAAGATATTTATGGAGCAAGACCTGTTTATTTTCTATATGATAAGGTTGAGTTAACTGGTGCTTCACTAAAGTCCGCTGATGTACGAATTGGTCAAGGAATGGATCCAAAAACTGCTAATCAACCTTATGTAAGTTTGAAATTTGATAATGAGGGTGCGCGTATATTTTCAAATGTAACAGGTCAGCATATAAAAGAAAGATTAGCAATCGTGCTGGATAATATAGTTCATTCTGCTCCAGTTATCCAGGATAAAATCAGAGATGGTAATGCACAAATTACTGGAAATTTTGAGATGGAAGAAGCTAAGGATTTGGCAATTGTTCTGCAAGCTGGTAACCTTCCTGCACCTGTAAATATAATTGAAGAAAGAACAGTTGGTCCTTCTCTTGGTTCTGATTCAATTAGAGCAGGATTCAAGGCAGCAATGATAGGAATGATAATTGTTGTAGTTTTTATGATGATTTATTATAAACTATCCGGGTTCATTGCAGATTTTGCCCTTATGTGTAATATATTAATTATCATGGCTGCATTGACTATGTTGAATGCAAGCCTGACATTGCCAGGTATTGCAGGAATTATTCTTACTATTGGTATGGCTGTTGATGCAAATGTGCTAATTTTTGAGAGAATTAGAGAAGAACTCAGGTCTGGAAAAACTGTCAGGACTGCTATTGCTAACGGGTATAAAAGAGCGATAGTTACAATTGCAGATGCAAATATTACAACTTTAATTACAGCTATTGTGCTTTATCAATTTGGAACTGGTCCTATCAAGGGTTTTGCAGTAACCCTGAGTTTGGGTATTTTAGCATCAATGTTTACAGCTATAGTTGTTACAAGAGCCATCTTTGATAATATTGTAGCCCGTAAAGCCATAAAAACTCTTAGCATATAAAGGAGATTTAATGAGATTATTCAAGAATCCCAATATTGATTTTATTAAAAAACGAAAGATAGCTTTTATCATTTCTTTAGTTTTAATTGTAGTTGGAATTGTATCTTTGGTTATTAATGGAGGACCAAAATATGGAATAGATTTCACAGGCGGCACACTGTTAGAATTTGATTTCTCTCCTGATGATCCTGATTTACCATCAATAGATATTCAAGAAATTAGAGATGTTTTATCATTGCAAGGTTATAGTGATGCAGAAATTCAAGAGTTTGGCAATCCAAATCATATTTTAGTTAAGATTAAGACAAGTGAAAGTCCAAAAGAAGATGAATCAAAAGTAATAAAGATTTTGCAGAATGAATTTCCTGAACATGCTGGCAATAAGGAAATTGCGGAATTTGAACGAAGAAGCGAACATGTTGGCTCAAAAATCGGGGAGGAATTACGAGGTAAAGCAATCATAGCTATTTTAGTCTCATTATTGGGGATTATTCTTTATATTTGGTGGAGATTTGAGTTAACTTATGGATTTGCCGCTGTTCTTGCTTTATTTCATGATGTTATCATTACTGTTGGACTCTTTTCCATATTTGGCAAAGAAATTAATATAGCTGTAATTGGTGCTTTATTAGCAATTGTTGGTTATTCTCTTAATGATACTATTGTTGTTTTTGTGCGTATAAGAGAAGATTTGAGGGCTTACCGTAGAGAAAAATATGAATCGATTATTAATCGTAGTATAAATGAAGTTTTATCTCGCACAGTGATAACATCGTTAACTACACTAGTTGTTGTTCTTGCTTTGTATATACTTGGTGGTGAAGTAATCCACGATTTTGCTTTTGCTCTTCTATGTGGAATTATAGTAGGAACATATTCTTCTATTTTTATTGCAAGTCCGGTTCTTGTTGCCTATAAAAATTGGAGTACTAAAAAGTCAAAGACAGTTTCGAAAAGAGGATAAGACTTAGTAAATTAGTAAATTAGTAAATGAAGTTTTAATTCCAGAGTTAACCAGTTCACCAATTCACAAATTAACAGATTTATTTATGCATATAATTTCAGGGAAATTTAGAGGTCAGAAACTCAATGTTCCCAAAGCACATATTCGTCCTACAATGGATAGTGTTAGGGAAGCTATTTTTTCGATGATAAGACATAGATTGGATAATGCTGTTGTTTTGGATCTATTTGCTGGAAGTGGGAGTTTGGGTATCGAAGCTCTAAGTGAAGAGGCTAAAATATGCCATTTTGTTGATAATTCATTTAAAGCAATAAGATGCATAGAAGCAAATATAAATAAATTACATATTAATAAAAATGTAAAAGTTTCTCAAAGTTCTGCTTTAAGTTTTATTAATAGATGTGAGTCAAATTATTATGATATGATTTTTATCGATCCACCATATAAATCAAAGATAGTTGCAAAAATTGTTGATGTAATCTTTGAAAAAGATATTTTAAAATTTGATGGATTAGTTGTAGCAGAATGTAGCAAAGATGAGGATTTATCAAAAATAAAAGATAAAATTATAAAATCAAAAATTTATGGTGATACAATGATTTCCCTTATTTCAAGAGGAATAAATGAGTAAAAACAAAAAAGCAGAATTAAAATTATATAATACCTATACAAGACAAAAAGAGGTTTTTGTTCCTCTAAGACTTGATTTAGTAACTTTATATACTTGTGGATTAACAGTTTATAATTATGCTCATATAGGAAATTTACGAACATATATTTTTGAGGATGTGCTAAAAAGGGTTTTGCTTTATAATGGATATAAGGTTAAGCATGTAATGAATATCACAGATGTCGGTCACCTAACTTCAGATGCTGACGAAGGTGAAGATAAAGTCGTTCTTGAAGCCAAGAAGGAGAAAAAAACGGTACAAGAGATTGCTGAATATTATACCAAAGCCTTTGAAAATGATTTGAAAAAACTAAATATTATTTTTCCAGATTTCCATATTAAAGCAACTAAGCATATTACACAAATGATCAATTTAGTAAAACGATTGGAAGAGAAGGGATTTACATATTTTAGAAATGGGAATGTTTATTTTGATATCTCAAAATTTCCTAATTATGGTGAACTTGCACAGCTTGATTTGAGCAAATTGAAAGCTGGTGCACGTGTTTCGGTTGATCAAGCAAAAAAGAATCCTCACGATTT